>JAYUGZ010000349.1:0-4682 GCA_043767465.1 Cyanobacteriota bacterium | reverse complement strand
AACTCCAACTTGAGATTGCGAATTTGCTTAATTTGCTGCAAGTTGAAGGTTTCAAAAATGATCGAAGAAAAGCCGCCTAAAGCAGTGATATTAATCCCGTTTTTTTGAGCGTGCGCCATCGCGTTCAAGATTTTGCGGGTGGCTGCTTTAATCCGTCGAGTCGCTAGCATTTCTGGCAGAAAACAGGACTCCACATAGCGGCCTTCTATTTTCTGCCCGGTGATGCTAGTCACAGTGATATGATCAACTATCTGGGGCGGTGCGCTGCACCAAAAGTCTAGCCCTTGATCGGCATATTCTGGATAGCCCAGCTCGTTAGCTACTGATTGGGCGTGTTCTAAGCTGGTTAAGTGACCGATTAGACCAAACATTAAGTTGTCAAATGAAGGAAGATTGAAGAAGTCAGTTGACAGTTGACAGTTGACAGTTGACAGTTGTTAGTTGTTAGTTGTCAGTTATCAGAAGTCAGAAGTCAGAAGTCAGAAGGGAAAATTAATTTTTTTTAATTGACTTCCCGTTCTTTATTTCCCAATTGATGAAGCTGCGAAGCCTTGTGAAATAGGGATAAGGGAAAATTAAAAAGTTTTAATTTTTAATTTTTTCCCCATTCCTTGTTTCCCTATTCACTAGGCTGCGAGGCCTTGTGCTGACATCCGCATGATGTCGCGATTGTTAAAGCCAATGTTGCCTAGGGCTTCGCCGTAGGCAATCATAAAGTCTTCGATTAAAGCGTCTTTTTCCATCCCCAAAACGCGAGCATCGTCTGCGACAGCGTTTAGAAGTCTCCAGATGATGGGCAGGTTTTGGCGGTTGGCGGCTTCGAGTTCGGCTTTGGATTCTTCAAAGTGAGCTTGCAGCCAGACTTCCCCAAAGTTGAGGTGCATATATTCTTCTTTGACTACGCCTTCGGTGATTTTGCGTGCAAAGTCATCGGCGACGGGGATGTAGATGTTGTAGGCTGCGATCGCAAAACACTCGATAATTAGCGATTGAATCAGCAAACAAGTTACAACCTTACCTTCGGCGGATGCCGTTTGGAAGTTTCTGTGCAAATCCGAAAAGAATTCCTTGGCAAATACCATATCCGGCGTGACTTTGAGATTTTTGCCGCAAGCTTGGAAGCCTTTCATGTGGCGGTTCTCCATCTTGGACAAGCCAATTAACTCGCTCTTTTTGTCAGCCAACATTTCGGCCAGTTGCAGGTAATTGTCGTGAGCTTCTTGTTCGCCTTCAATCACAATGGCGTTGATGCGGCTGTAAGCATCTTTGTAGGTTTCGGTTTGAAAGTCAATTGTTGGGCTGGCCTCAAGCTGGGGCATAGATATGTCGTCTCCTTATATAACCTTGTAGGATGTTTGGAAACCCCTTTAATTTTTGGGGTCGCGTGCACTACACTTTACCTATTTTTGACTAAAAATTTACGGTTGTGTGGGAATCTGGGAGGCGATCGGGTTTGAGAGCCTCACAAGCTTATTATTTTAGGTTAATTCACAAGTTTATGGGTAAATCATTTGACAGGTCTCAAACGCTGAAAATGCTGAGTTTTGTTTTGTTGCTGGCGGGGGCTGCGCTGGTGCTGCTGCCGCTGGCTGCTGTTTTTTTTGTTTCTGTATCACCATCTGGTGTTGGTGTCAAGGCCACAGGCTTGACTTTGGCAAACTATCAGGAGGCTTGGCGACGGGGGAATTTTTTGTTGGCATTTCTTAATTCTACTCTAGTGGCGATCGCAGTTACTGCTTTTCAGGTAGTGACTTCTGCTTTAGCGGGTTATGCCTTGGCCAGGCTGAAGTTTCGGGGGCGACAGGCCCTAGTTTTGGTGGTTTTGGCGACGCTGGTGATTCCGTTTCAGCTTTTGGTGATTCCGATTTTCATGGTTTTGAAGTGGGGCCATTTGCTGAATACCTACGGGGCGCTGATTTTGCCCACGGCGGCTAACGGTTTTGGGATTTTTCTGCTGCGCCAGTATTTTATGACAATTCCGGTGGAGTTGGAAGAAGCGGCAATGCTGGATGGGGCTAACCGCTGGCAGGTATTGTGGCAGGTGATGTTGCCTTTGGCGCGCCCTGCTTTGGTAACGCTGTTTTTGTTTACGTTTATCGGCGAGTGGAACGATTTGTTTAAGCCGCTGGTGTTTACAACGAGGCCGGAGTTGCGGACTGTGCAGTTAGTTTTGGCGGAGTTTCAGGAACAATTTACTAGCAGTTGGCAGTTGTTGATGGCGGCGGTGGTAATTGGGACTGTGCCGGTAGTGTTGCTGTTTTTAGCGGGCCAGCGGCAGTTTATTCGCGGGATTGCGGCGACGGGAATTAAGAATTGAGTTGGAAATGGAAGGCAAACCGCAGATGCTAGGTAGATTAATGCAGATAAACGCAGATAATTTCCAGATACTTGGAGACTTTTGCGAGACTTTCTCTATAATCTAAGTTAGGTCTGCCGCCGTGCAATCTAAAATTATCCAGTAAATCAAATCTATGCAGAATCTGCAAAAGCTGGGTTGGTTTTTATTTATTGCATCTTTTTTGCCCTGGCTGGCAATCTTGTTTGTTGTACCGTTTCTGCCGCTGAGCATCGCCGAAAAAACGCAAATAGATGTGGTTCTAGCTGTTGGGGCAGAAGTCTGTTTTTGGCTGAGCGTGGTGATTTTGGGGAAAGAAGTAGTTACCAAAGATCGGCGTTATTTGAATCCCCGCTATCTGTGGAACAAAATCATAAATTTCAACCGCAGATGAACATGACTTGATGTAGATTTGGTTCGTAGTGAGGACTTTAGTCCTCTCCAAATGCGGACTAAAGTCCTCACTACGAACCCAGGTCTGTCCTTTTTGATGCGGACTAAAGTCCTCACTACGAACCCAGGTCAAGGTTGAGCTATTCGCTGATAATTTGCAAGCGAATAGAGCGTTCTCCGTCTCCGAAATCCACTTCAATCTTTTCTCCCGAAAGACTGTCCAAACATCCCAAAAGTAAGCGCAAATTTGGTGTGCTTGCTCCTGTATCCACGTACAATCTATCCGCCAAACTGCCTAAACGCTTCCAAACAGTGTAGAGTTTGACTACTGTTTGTTCTAGCAGTGCGGCTTGTTTTACAACGTCGGCTGTAGTTCCCAAACATCCGACTCGCAAAGATTCTTCCAAAGCCATTTCCATGTCTAAGTGAGACTGATTGAGAGCTTGCACTTGGGCGGCGGCGTCGAGATATTTTGATAAGTTCTTGGCGTCGGAAGTTAGCTGCTTGACAGTATCTACGTCGGGATTTTCTGCTACTTCTTTTTGAATTTCGATTTGGTGAGATGGGGAGAGTTTCTCCATTTCTTTGACTAAAGGAGCGAGATAGCGGGAAGGAAGAGAACCGCTAGATGCTTTTTCTTTGACTTCTTCTGGCAATAATTCTGAGTTCATTGCCATCCATTCGTCGGATAGTTGTTTGACTTCGCGGCGGGTGATGCGATCGCCCTTTGATGCGGCATCTGTTACCATTTGTTGTACTTCTGGAGATGCTTTGGCAGTTTCTACAAAAGCTCTTTTGCTGAAGTTTCTAATGGAATCTGGGTCTAAATCTCCTTGCTCGATCAGAGTTTCGGCACTCTTAGCTAATTCTATCAAAGAGTAGGCTTGACTTTTGCCAATTTCTCTTTCTTTTAGCCAGTTCAAGAATCCGGTACCGCGCCCGTCGCCGCCTTTTTTTTCTCTGTCTCGGACTGTTCGGAGAATGCGTCCGCGCCAGATGTCGGTTTGTAAGTCAAAACGATCGCACACTTTCCAGGCATTGTCAACCTGATTGTCAAAATCGAAGTCTGGTATTTGTTCGTCTTCGGGGTCTGGTAATTGGAAGTTGATATCTGTCAAGCCTTTGAGGGCTTCGGCAAGTTCTGCGGGAGATTGGGGGACTTCAGCCATTAGGGGAAAATTGTGTAGAGCGACAGCCGGTTTAATTTAGAATTTGCACGAGTTGAGATTGCACACGCTACCTGTAGTAGTAAGGTGGGCAATGCTGACACTACTGATAGAGTTTTTGTGCAAGTTATCTCATTATTGCATGAGGAAGGGCGATCGGCGAAAAGATACCCAACAAGACTCCGGACACGCCCCGGATGTAACGGATGGGAGTGCTGGCTGTGAGGGGGATTGAGTTAAAGTGAATTAGGATATTAAAGCAACTAATAAAAAGCCTATATAAACAGCAATTTACGGAGTTTGCTGTGGGTTGATGCCATAAGTGCGATCGGCTCTTTGTCATTGCTCGCGAGCAGCGAAGCAATCTCAGAGGGCGAGCACCTCGATGAACCTACAACTTTTTCAGTCCCTAACGTTCTTACTCCTCTGCGAGTATTATTGATTTTTTTTGTTTAACCAATTTTGTTTTGATAATAAAATCTTTTTCTCTATGAATGGAAATATTGCCCCCAAAATTTGAAAAACCGTAGATGGTATTTGTACAAAATACCAACTTATAGGTTCTTTTCTCGCTAAATGAATTACTTTAATACATTGACCATTAAATATGATTTTTGATAATAAACAAACTTTTAAAAATCTTACATTATCGCAAAATATATATAGCATATCATAAGACATGCCTAAATTATCTATTATTTTTTTGGATTCCAACAAGTTATGTAACGTAGTCAGTGATTCCTCTTCTAAAATTAGATTGAATTTTATATTCTGCTTTTGTATGAAAT
>JAYUGZ010000348.1:0-11730 GCA_043767465.1 Cyanobacteriota bacterium | reverse complement strand
GAAGTAGCAAAAACAAAACCGCAGATGTTAAGCTGCGGTTCGCCCGGATGTTCACAGTGAATTGTAAATTCACTCCGGGCGAACTTGACCTTGCCAATAATAAAAATAGCTGATTGCTGTGAACATAGGTGAAGGGATGCGATTACTGATTAAATTCAATACTATTCGCTAAGCTAGCACAGACTGATAGAAATGTCAAGGATTTTTTGCAAAAGGTAGGGAAACGGCAATTACTCGTTACCAGGCTAAATTAGTTATTGTCATTGGGAGTCCGCGAAGCAATCTCGGGTTTTGGCGGAAAAAAAAATTAGTTATTGTCATTGCGAGTCCGCGAAGCAATCTCGGGTTTTGGCGATTGCTTCGCTAAGAGCTCGCAATGACAGCATCAAATTCGCAATCACAGCATCAAATTCGCAATCACAGAATCAAACTCGCCAAAACTATGATTTCAATCCCAGCCGAAGTCTCGATCGCACAATTGAGCTAATCTCTGATTGGGCGATCGATAATATGACCTTAATTGCTCGTATACTGTCTCGCTCACGGGCTGATATTCGGTAGCGTTGTGCTTTTCGTAGGTTTTTAATTGATGCGGTGGCAAGCCTAGAAATTGTAACACGCTGCTGTAGGTGTCGCCAGGATTTGCATACAAATCTTCGCTTTTGAGGATTAAGATTTGTGATTTGGGGAATAGCTGCATCCAGTCTGGAAGTTGGTCGGCGTAGAGGCCGCGACTTAGATATGTGTGGTGGCGGTGGTTGTAACTTTCGTAGGTTGGACTGGCTAGGATTTTTTCGATTTCGCCTTTGAGTCTTTCGGGCTCGTGGGCGATCGCACTTTCGAGAGATAGCGATTCGTAGCCAATTTTTATGTAGTAATGATAATGGGAAATTGCGCGCTCTACAGGGTTTCTCAGCAGGGCGATGATTTTAACTTTGGGACATAAATCGTGGATGCGCCCTGGGACTCGCGGATGAAAAATATAGTAGGGGCTGGCTTCTCCGGTTAGCAGGTGTTCGCCGCTTTCGGCTTGGGGAAATTGGGAATAATACCAGTCAGGGGTTTTCTCGAAGTTGAGGTCGAAATAATGGATTTCTTTTTGGGCGGCGGCGGCGATTTGAGGATGTTGAATTAGGTAGTTGTACAGGGATGTTGTGCCGCCTTTTTGGACGCCGATGATGATGAAATCGGGTGGTTTGGAGGGTTGTTTCATGGGTTGGGTGATGATATTTGGCGCTTGGTTCGTATCGATTTTGGCGTGGAACTGTTGATAAATATAGCTTACAGTCGAGTTGCGATCGCGCGATCGTCCAATTAATAGTCTTGGACGCATCTGAACCCTAGCCTGTCAAGACGGCCGCCAAAACTGAGGAGACAGACAGATGACCGATCGACTATATCGAATAAACGGTATCCTCGAACCAACCGCGAGGGACAAATGTTGAGAGATTCAGACAACCCTGAGAAATCTTGGGAAGATTTAAAAGCCGAACTGCTTCCTCACCGTCCTTTTTAGGCCCCGGGCGAGACTGAAATTGAAAAAGACCTTTACGCTAAGCGTCGATGTGCTCAGCAACAAATGAAAGCTGAAAAACGCCCCGATATTGCAGGCTACTCTTATTACTACTGCACGGAGACAAATAATGATGACTAACTTGAATTACCGATTGCTACCCCCGAAAGATGAGTACGTGCAAGTGTCTATCTATCTGAATCGGGTGCACTTGGATGGATATACGCCCGTGAAGCGAAGCTATCCCGTAGGGAATCGCGCGATCGCACAATTGATCGAAATGGGTTACGATCCTTGTTTGCAATACCAGTGGAATGCAAAACGCAACGAGTTTGATTTGTTTGCTATGATTCACGATCGCCCGATCGCAGATTCGCTGATGGATAAACAGGCTTGTGATGCTCTCTGGGCTGCTTTTAACCAATCTTCGCTGTACGTGATTGGTTGCGAGGCGGCGCAAAATCCTAATTGGCTGGCTGCGGGCAGTTTTAATGACCCGCGCCGTCACGCTGCGCCGGAGGACATTGAGTCTCTGCAAGCAAATGCTGCGGCTGCGGCTTGATATTTGTGCGCGGGCGATCCTCTTCGAGGACTTCGCTAACGCACTTTTGGACAATACATCAAGTGCGATCGCGCGAGCGGGTTGCAGAGGATACGGCAGTGCCGTGTCCCTACGGGCGATCGCGCAACAACCGAAATTCGATCGCACATTTATATCGGTTTTTGGGTAGGGAAAAGGCATTACCCATAGGTGTCAACAACCAGGTTAAATGTATTACCAGTCTACTGTCTGACGATTAGGCCCAGATCTCCCTGGCGCCCCCCTTAGGTCGGGGGGGACAAGAATCAGCTCAAAGTCCCCCTTGCTTTCGGGGGATTTAGGGGGATCGGGACTATGGTAAAAACGAGATTTATCAAGGCTTTCAGGCTTAAGTTGACACGCTTTGGCATTGCCGTGTCCTCTATTTTCCGTGTCCTCTATTTGACTTTGCCGCTGGGCACTGACATCTCGATCGAACTAGACTAGAGTGGAGTTTCCCAC
This sequence comes from Cyanobacteriota bacterium, assembly GCA_043767465.1. Lineage (GTDB taxonomy): Bacteria > Cyanobacteriota > Cyanobacteriia > Cyanobacteriales > Microcoleaceae > Microcoleus. Next base: position 9,175 of record JAYUGZ010000348.1, on the reverse strand, counting down.
CCCAAATCCTTGCGGGGCAAATCTTTCGGGGAAAAATATATCGGCAGCGAACCCCTTTGCGGGTTTGTGGGTTTTACTTTTGGGCTAGAATACACATTGTGTAAAATTGTGCAAGGGGTGATATGGATGTTGTGGAAAATGGGAACTATAAAAATGGGATCGTACTGTTCAGCAGTAACTACCTGCAATACCATCTCTGAAATTATTCAGGAAGGCGTCAATGTTTAAAAGCAAATTATCCAAAGTTATCGTATCGCTGCTGCGGCGGATTGCTGGTGTTACCAGATCCGGAGCCAAGCGGCTGATGAGAGCAATGCTGCAAGCCCTGATGGCTATGAGCCGCAGGGCAAAGTTGCCGGTGGCGGGGTTTGTGCTCCCCACGGTGACGATGGTGTTGCTGGTAGTGATCTTGTTGACAGTGGCGATTACTCTGCGATCGTTCGATCGGGCAAATACGGCTCGCAACGTGCGCGTGAACCAGCAGGTGCTGGCGGCCGCCACTCCCGCGCTCGATCGGGCAAAAGCAAAAATTCAGTTCTTGCTACAGCAAACCCAGGGTAGGGGTACTCCTTCTGAGAAAGACTTATACTTTCCCCTCACCAACCCTCCAAGTACAAGCACTGAAGATGCTTATACCTTTGGGGACGAGGAACGGCTAAGAATTAAATATGACCTAGATGAGAGCGGTAGTATATCTCCCGATCTTCGCGCTAACGATCCGAACTTTATTATCGAAAAGAATGAATCGATAAATACTGCTTGGAGATATCCTGTCGATACCAACAGCGACGGCAAATTTGACAATTTCACCCTCTACGGCATATTCTTCCGCACTCCTGAAAGGGAAGATAAGGAAGGCCCTACTTTGGGCGAATTTAAAAGAGAAAGAAAGCCATTGGACGCAAGAACACCACCTCTGTCTACGGGCAAGGCTAATTGCAAACAGGGTGGAGGTACTGTCGCTAGTTTGGCGGGAGACTCAGGTTGGTACAGGATAGACGGCAAACTTAAAAAAAGTTTTTTTGTTTATACGGTTAACGTACCGATGACAGACGTGGATGCTGCTAAAGATCCTACTTATCAAAAATTCACAGGAAGTGCTACTAGCATTTCAGCCATGGAATATCAGCAAGACCAAACTATCATTCCGCTCGCCAACAACGCGGTTGTTTATGAAAACGATTTAGACATATCGCCCGGGCCTGGGCTCAACCTGAACGGGCGGGTGTTTACCAACAGTAACTTGCTGACAACATCAGGGGCTAAGGAAGTAAAACTTTATCAAGTCAGCAGCCCAGAATCTTGTTACTACGAGCAAGAAAATAGCAAAATTGTGGTATCAGGTAATGTAGTAAATGGTTGGGCGCTTAACAACACGAGTAAAATTCCAGTCGAAGTCCACCTGTTCAAAAAGAAAGCTGCTGATATCGTTGATAAAAACATACAAATTAAGAAGGACGGGGCGGAATCAGCTAGCAACCTTAGCTTGGATGTTCTTTACAACGACGAAGCCTATACAAAACGCCTAGATTTGCTGGTGCAGACTCAGATGGGAGCTCCCGTACCAGCTACGGGTGAGCCAGACCCCAAGGTTCAACCTAGTGACCCACTTTCAGTGCAGCGGAAACCCGAGAGCCAAAGCAGGGAAGACGCGCTCAAAGAATATTTTAAACAGGTTCTGCGCAAGGTACCTTTTGCAGAAGTGCCACTTATTGGAGGAGACGGAACAGCAGGCTATGGTCTTCCTTGGTCAGTACCACCGGGAGCCTCACCCGTTCTAGGTACAAAAGACACCTTAAGAGCAGTAAATAAGTGGAGTGATCTCAAAACTACCGAGACCAAAATTAACTTAATTGACAATCAGCTAGAATCACTAGACCCATCAAAAGAACCAGAGGAAGAAAAATATCTGGGCGATCGCGTTTTGGCGGGTAACAACTTGCCAGCCAAGAGATGGGACTCCACAGCATCCGAATTGACCACAAAGCCAGAAGAATTAACTGGACAGAAGTGGAATAAAACCGATCCGCTAGATCCTAACTTTCCGCGCCAGAGATCGTCCCAAGTGACGAAGCTTGCTGATGTGGGAGCCTCCGATCGCGACGGCTTCTGGGAACAACAAGCGGCGACAGTACCGAAAAATCCCTTGGATGGCAATGGTGGCTTGCGCATCGTTACTGGTGCAGGGGTTTACGAGCGCAAAAATTCTTTCCTGCCGCCCCCCACTTGGATAAATCCTGCAACTGGTGGCCCTCTCGTACCACCCCTACAAGGGGACACGGCTACTTACAACGACCCGGCAACTCCCGCTACTGAGACGTTCCCCGTCGTCTGGCCAGACTCGATGCCGATGTCGCCGCTAGGACAAGGGTCTCAAGTTTACAACAATAATAGTGCTTCCGGCACTTTGGGTTGGAAGCTTTGGCCTGGAACCGTCCTGCCAACAACCCCAGCTCAGCCTCCCGGAGGGCTACCTCCATCGGGGCTGTCACTCGCTGCTGGCAGCTTGATCGATCCGAACACTCGCCAGTATGCCAAAGGCGATTTGCGGATGCGGGCAACGGCAGTTTATCACTATGCAGATAACGGCTACGACCCAACAAAGCTAACAGCAGGAACCGAACCCGATCAAACCCCAATTGCCTGTATCAGCAGCTATTACGACCCCAGCACGGCTTCGACGGCAAAAAATTTAAGTACACTTCCAGCAGATGTCAGCGGCGATACTTCACTAGGGGCTCGCGGCACTCAAATTGGCTCCAACAACGGCATCACCTACGGCGCCCCCACAAGACCGCGACCCGCTACTTCTACTCTGAACACCGCTACAGGCTTGCTGAGCGGTGGAGACCCAATTTTGGAAGCTCAGGCCAACTTGGTCTTCCCGGACGGTCGGTTTGCCAACGGGCCCCTGAGAAAGGCTCTTCCACTGGCTGAAACCAAGCGCACTTTGGCAGACAAAGCAGCGATCGACTCGACTAATTGCGCCCTACAGATACTTAAGGGCGAACTCACTGCCAATCCGGCACTGATTCCCCACGGGGCGATTAAAGAAGTAGCATTTTTGAATGGCAGAGAAATCAAGGCGATCGATCGCGATGACCAGACGACCCCCAACGTTAACGAAGCCTTTACTCTGAGCAGCCCCCTCACAGATGTTTCCGCAATTTCCAAAAAAGCGAACTTAACAGGCAACTACAACCTGCCCTTAGAAGAACGGCAACCCCTAGAAATTCGGGCCACTCAGATAGACCTCAATTTACTGCGGGATAAAGCTAAAACATCTGTAAGCGAACCTTTACTGCCAAACAGCGGGATTATTTATGCTACTCGCGATGACGCCCTGCCCGATCGTAGTTTTCGTACTGGTGTTGCTGGAGGTGGTATGGACGAAGGCAGAAGTAAAAACGTCAGCCCCACAGATTCCCTACTCGATCCTACTCGCAAGCCCAACGCCATCCTACTTGTCAATGGTAAGGAGCTAGGGAGAATTCCAGGCAAATCAGCTACAGTCGCGGATATAGTCAAAGAAAAGGGACTGACTTTGGTCTCTGATTTGCCGGTTTACATCCAAGGTGAATTTAACATTCACAGCGGCGAAGAATTTGTTGACGCTGAGAAAGTTGTTGGTACTGATTGGTCTAAATTTTACGCTCGCAAAAACCTCAATAATAACTTTGCCTGTCGCCCAAACGACCCCAGATTAGGTGGCAAATGTACAACTGCCGATACTTGGCGTCCAGCCAACGTACTAGGAGATGCAGTCACCCTGTTTTCCAAAAATTACCGTTTTGGATTCCGCAACGAAGGAGATTTTGACCTCAGAAATAATGCCGGTGCTGCTGCTGTACTTCCTCGCAAACAGCAAGGATTTTACGCCAACAATTTTGTGACAAACGGACTTTCCAGTGGCGCGTTCAAAGCTACAGCCGGCAAATTAGTCGATACAGCAGGCACAAAAATTGAGGATACAGACTACGCAGATAAAAAAGCCAATGCTGTTAACAGTTCTTACTTCAACAATTTCGTTACTCCAGTGCAGCGGCGCGGGAAATTTCCAGAGTATGTAATGGAAGTTTGTAACAAAATCCCAGTTTCTGCGTGTACGGATGGCGACTGGTTTGTAAATCCGGTAACAGGTGGCAAGGCAACTGTTGGTGAGGACATTGGCACTAACAACTATATAGCCGGAACAACAGCTATCCCGCCAGCACCAGAACTGCAACGCTTCCCGCGCCGTGTTGCTTTTGAGAGAACTGGTAACGCACTGAAATCGATAACTGCTCCTGTGCCATTAGGGATTAGTGGTACAACAGTTGCTGCTGCTGGGTCTAGCACAAATCTAACAGCTAATTCTCTGTGGTTTGCGACTACTGTGACTGCTGGCGCTAATGCTCCGGTGACTTACGGTTCAGAAAAATTTCCCTATGTGTTTAACCAGGCTGTGAAAGACGGGAGCGGTGCAGATATGCCAAAATTAACCACAACATCACCACCACCAACCCTAACTGACAGCTCGCAGCCGCTGCTAATGCCGGTTTTGCAGATCCAGACTGTGATAGCAGCACCTGGTGCTAGTGCATCGGTAAACCTGCCACCAATTGCGTCTACGGATATTGTTACGAATACAGGATGGATACCGCGGGCTGACGCAAACACAACATTTAATATGGTCGTGGGCTCTAATGATACTCCTTCGAGAGCGATGGATAATGGCATAGGTGACTTTAACGGTGGGATGCAAAACTTGCCCCGCTTCTTGGAAAGCTGGAATTCCGGCATAATTTCTACAACAATCCAGGGTTCCTTTATCCAGTTCGGTCGGAGTGCATACAGCACCGCGCCCTATACTCCGATTCTAGATCCGAAGGCTCTCCCGGCAGCTCCTATTGACAATAAGTTGCGGAGTCTTTTCGATAAACCGCCAGTTAATCCATTTCTGAATACTGCTGTTCCAAGGCCTTCTTACGCAACTGATAACGCTGGAGGTCGCGTTCCGTTCTTCAGCCCTCCTGGTCGGCAATGGGGTTATGACGTGGGCTTGCTATCTCAGCCACCGGATTTATTTACCCGAAAGTTCACAACTCCTCCGTCAAAACGCACCCCCGATGAGTATTTCCGAGAAGTATCTCGCGATGACGAATGGGTGCAAGCTCTGTTGTGTTCTTTCATCGATAAGGATGGGACAACAAAAGCGGTCACTAATACAGCATTGCGCCCAACAAACAATTTCTGCATTAAGAAAGCAGGTGCCTAACCATGAATACACTACTAACGGACAACAGCAACTCAGAACCCTTGTTATTTGAGGGAGCAAAAACAGAAACAACATTGAGTGGCCAGGTGGCTGAGCATCAATCTCGCAATTGTGCCCACAAATCTAAGCCACAAGATTCTGGATACACGATTATCGAGTCGTTGGTAGCAATGATCGTAGTTTCGGTGCTGATGATTGCGATCGCACCTGTGATGGCATTCTCAGTAGCAACTCGCGTTCAAGCGCGACGAACGGAACTCGCGGCGATGGCTGGGAGAGCCTATATTGACGGTTTGCGATCGGGGTCAATTAACCCTAAATCCCCCAGAGGATTTCCCACTAAAGCCACCACCACACCAGCAGAGTTCGCTAACGAACCGCCTCCGCCTCCGGCAAGCAAAGACAAATTATACTGTGTCTCTGTGGATGGCAAATGCGACGCCGACACGAACAAAGGCTTTTACGTTCAGGGCGCTTGGCTAAACGATCCATCTATTACTACTGACGCTCTGGCACAAAAAAATGGTTACAAGCTCTTAGTCAGAGTTTACAGGGCTGATTCCTTTGCTGGAGGCATAACTTTAAAGGGCGATCTTAAAAATAAGCCCAAACAATCAATTGTAGGTTCTGGTTTGGGCGATCGGACAATGCCAGTAGTAGAAATGGTAGCAGAGATTCCCGCCACAGGAGAAACACCTGACAAGTTAGAGCCGTACAAATCATTGTGTGTTCGCCTTCAAGATAAAGCTGATCCTAGCAAGTGTACATATTAAATCCCTTGTTATTCGATTAAAATGGCTTGCGATCAATTAGCAAAGGAAGAGGTAAAAATGAAAAATCTACTCAGGTTGCTTCTCAAAACTCAGCACCAGCAAAACCGCTGCCGACAAGCTCAAACAGAAAAGGGCATGACTCTGGTCGAGCTATTAGTCGGAGCAATTATGGCATTTTTAATCATCACCCCAATGCTCGCATTTGTAGTCGATATGCTGAATACCGATAGGAGGGAACAAGTCAAATCAAACACCGAACAAGACCTTCAAGCGGCAGTTGATTTCATCGCCCAAGACTTGAGTCAAGCCATTTATATTTACGATAATGGGGCGATAAACATTATTAAATCTAATCTTCCAGCAAATGGAGATCAAAATAAAATTCCGATCGTGGTATTTTGGAAGAGGCAACGGCTAAAAGATGCTATTCCTATTAACGCTACCGTTTATGAAAGTATAAAACCAAGACAATGCAATGAAAGTGATAAAAACCGTGAAAAATGCAACGACACCGATGTACTGTCATTAGTTGCGTACTACCAGTTTAAAGATAAGGACAATACTTGGTGTCAGCCTGACGGTGTGGCTGTGAATTGTCCTACCCGCATTGCCCGCTATGAAATTAGGGATGGAGTAAGAAACCCAGACGCTAAAGATATTAACAATCCTTATTACCTTGATGGTGAGACGGATAAAAGTCAACGACGAGATGTCGCTTTTAATCAAAATTTCAACTTTACTAAACCGACAGATAAAGTTACATTGATTGGAGAGCCAGGAAATAGTGAAGGAGCAAGAGATCCCCAAGTTCTGCTTAACTATATCGACCACAACTCAGTAGCATTGGTAGGTGATGAATGCAAGAAAGCTCTTGATTCTCCTAAAGATTCAAAAACTGCTCTAGAATTATCAGAAGATACTCTCAGAGTAACTGACGGCAATACAAATAGCTTCTACGCTTGTGTAGATACAGAGAAAAACATAGCCAGAGTTACTATACGAGGAAACAGCCTCCGTCGCCTTCAAGATAGTACAGTTAAACCCACCGATCAGAATTCAGCATTTTTCCCAACAGCAACCGTGCAAGTAAAAGGTTTAGGTGCACGAGGAAAGTAACTTATACCATAAACACATTTCCGCAGCGCCACTGGCCCAGAAAAAACAGGAAATTACCATGAAAACCCCACAAATATTATTAAAACTTTTGCACAACCCGATCGCCAAAACCACCCCTAATTTTAACAAAATAGCATCCAGAAACGACGATGGAGGATTTACTATTATAGAATTGCTGATAATAGTGCTGATTTTAGGCATATTCGCCTCGATCGCCGCTCCGGGCTGGCTGGGATTCATCAACAGACAAAGAGTCCGCACAGTCAACGATCGAGTCCTCCAAACTTTGCGAAGTGCACAAAGCGAAGCCAAGCGAACTAAGAGCGATATAGTAGTTACATTCAATACAAATGACCCGCCAACAGCTACAATTAACACAGATCCAGCGCAAACCCCGCCGCTACAAACAGTGACTTTCGACGCTGGAGGCGAAATTAAAAAAGGACAGATTGAACCTCTTTCTATTGGCAATAGCTGTGTTAATGGTGTATGCACGAAGGATGTTAAGCAACAACTTATTTTTAGTTATAACGGTATAATCGATCCAAACAATTCAAAGAATATAAAATTACCTTTTGTGGTCACAGTTGCTGTCGGCGGTACAAAGCAGTGCGTAATTGTTGAAACTTTCCTAGGAGGGATGCGAACTGCTGAGGGAAAATACGATACTAATACAAAAGAGGGCTGTCCAGCAGTTCCAGTTCCCTAGATATTTTGTAATCTCTAACAGCGATTCCGCGTAAGTTGTGAATTGCTAAAGTATTAATAATTTAAAAAAGTATTGCTAGAATCCTTAATCTTATACCAACTATTAAAAGCTCCCCGCACTCCTCACGGCAATGCTGATATGTGTCAACAAGCGCGTTAAATGTAGTCACAGACGGCTGTTTACTGCCGAGGCCCAGATCCCCCCTAGCCCCCCTTCAGAAGGGGGGGACAAGAGCATTCTCTTTCGTCCCCCTTGCTTTCGGGGGATGCGAGGGGGATCTGGCTTCGGATAGAAGCGAGATTTCTCAGGCTTCAAGCGATTTATCCGCAGCGGGCGATCGCATCAATACGGGCAATTTGTGCGATCGGGCGATCCATAAATTTGCTGTAGGGAAACGGCACTGCGGTCTCCTGACTGCCTCGAAGTTAAAAAATATACATGGCAGGCGATGTCTCCAGGCAAACGACAGTGCCCATTTCTGACTGCCGTATTCCTTGCAGCACAAATATTGCAGGCGATTTTTATAGGCAAAATCCACTTCCGTATCCTGATGCGCAGCTCTGGGAATTGGTATAAATTTTCAGTAAATGCCGATCTACACAGTAACCAAACTCAAAAGTTAAAATCGATCCATCAAAAATAGTTTCTCCTAGCCATTTTTCATTTCAAGCCAAATATCAAGGAGTGCATCTACGTGTCAATACATAAAACGCTCAAAAGCAGAGCCACTGCACTTGACGGCGGTTTTACAATGGTTGAGTTATTGATAATTATTTCAATCATCGGGATATTTTGTGCGATCGTCACCCCCAGTTGGCTGATGTTCATCAACAACCACCGTTTGAAGGTATCAGTCGATCGGGCTTATTCTGCGATCGAGCGCGCCCAAAGCAACGCCAAACGCGACAAAACTTCATGGCAAGTCAGCTTCAAACAAATAGAAGAAAAGGCACATCTAGCAGTTCACCCCGCCGACATTCCCCCAGCCCAAATACCAGCCCATCAATGGAAAGACCTAGAAGACAAAATTCAAATAGATCAACATGAAACCACAATGCTCGAAGTAGATGAAAACAACAACCAAAAAGCAGACGGCACAATCGGGCGCGTAATGTTCAACTATCGAGGTTGTCCAGTATCTCGCAGCGACCACGACTGCACCCTGACAAGCATCAGAGCCAAAGGAACCCTAACACTATCTCATCCCCAGTTAAAAAACAGCCAGCGCTGCATCATTATCTCCACCCTCCTAGGACACAAACGCATCTCCAAAAGACAATTCAAGCCCAACCCAAACAACGACAAAAAAAGATACTGCTA
>JAYUGZ010000347.1:0-11747 GCA_043767465.1 Cyanobacteriota bacterium | reverse complement strand
CTCAGCTCGTACCTGATTTAATCGAGAAGTGTCATAGTCACGGAGATTGCCGCGCTCTTGTGCTCGCAATGACAAAAAGCACTAAGTCAACCGTATTGGGTTATAACTAGAAAAGCATCTGCGTTAATCTATATTTATCCGCCTCATATCTGCGGTTCACATCTCAATTAAATATTGATATAATTGCCAATCAAAAAGGTTCGTAGTGAGGACTTTAGTCCTTTTCTTAATCCGGACTAAAGTCCTCACTACGAACCAATATGATGATTTTCGATCGTTATCTTCGCAGATAATTCCTTACGCAGGAACCATTTCCTTCTCAGTGCGCATCCAGTGACGGTGCTGCATAATCGCATCGATGAAAGCCTGAGAAAACTGCCCTAAATCGCCACCGCTAGGACAAATCACCACACCTCGATCGGCTGCCACTTTGCCATTTACCGAGAGATTAACTCCCTTTAAATCTGCACTAGACAGCAGATGGATGCCTTCACCCGAAGCAGCGATCGCCTTGCAGTGCTTAAAGGCTTCTGTGACGAAATTAATTGCCGATCCTTCTTGTTTCAAAGTGTTAATGCTTTGCTTGCCGCCAGGAACGTAAATCGCATCAAACATCACCGAAGCACCAGTCAAAAATGTCATTTCTGCATCAATTTCTTGACCGTTAGCAGTCTTAACTTTCCCGCCGTGCTTAGCCACAATTTTGGCGTGGGCGCCTGATGCGGCTAGCGCTGCTTTGACCGCCATTACCTCGTCGCCGTTGACGCCATCGGCTACTAAAATTGCGACTTGACGGGATTTAATCGATGTTTTGGGCATCTTCTCCATGCTCAGGGCTGCTGAACTTTTGCCGTGATTGGGAATCACTTCTTTTTCCGGTTCAGGTAATCCCAATCCGGCTGCTACTTGCTTGGCAAATTCGTGGTCGATGTGGTTGAACAATCCCAAAACTCGCTCTTTCACTTCCTTGCTTTGAACTTTTCCTAATTCAAAGTGAGCTGCTTTCACAATATGCTCTCTTTCTACTTCAGACATACTGTTAAGAAACAGCGTTGCTTGACTGAAATGGTCTTGAAAACTGTTGCTGCGTTCGCGAATTTTGTGGCCTTCGACTCGTTCGGCATAATGCACGAATCCTCCCATTGTTTCCGGCGACATCATCGGACAACCGCCGCCCAGGGAATTAGGAGAATAGTTGATTTTCGAGGTGTAAACGTTCGATTGCATTACGCCGTCGCGCTGATTGTTGTTCACGGGACAGACGGGACGGTTAATCGGTAATTCCGTAAAGTTGGGACTTCCCAAACGGTGCATTTGTGTGTCGGGATAGGAAAACAAGCGGCTTTGCAATACTGGATCGTTGGTAAAGTCAATACCAGAAACTACGTTGCTCGGTTGGAAGGCGACTTGTTCTGTTTCTGCGAAGAAGTTTTCGGGATTGCGATTGAGTACCATTTTGCCGATCGCCCGCACGGGAACTTCTTCTTCTGGAATCAGCTTAGTGGGATCGAGCAAGTCAAAGTCGAACTTAAATTCGTCTTCTTCTTCCACAATCTGCACGCCCAATTCAAACTCTGGGTAATCGCCCATTTCGATCGCCTCCCACAAATCTCGGCGGCTAAAATCTGGATCTTTGCCGGCGAGTTTTTGTGCTTCATCCCACACCAGGGAATGCACGCCTAGAATCGGTTTCCAGTGGAACTTGACAAAGCGAGATTTGCCACTCTCGTTGACAAAGCGGAAGGTATGCACGCCAAAGCCTTGCATCATGCGGAAGCTTCTCGGTACGGCGCGATCGCTCAATACCCACATAATCATGTGCATCGATTCTGGCATCAATGAAATAAAATCCCAGAAATTGTCGTGGGCGGCCGCAGCTTGGGGCATTTCATTGTGCGGTTCCGGCTTGATCGCGTGAACCAGATCGGGAAACTTAATTCCGTCTTGAATAAAGAAGACAGGGATATTATTTCCTACCAAGTCATAGTTACCTTCTTCGGTGTAGAACTTGACCGAAAAGCCGCGGGCGTCGCGGACTGTATCGGCAGAACCGCGAAACCCTGTTACGGTGGAAAATCGGACAAATACGGGAGTTTTTACCGCTGGATCTTGCAGGAATTTGGCTTTAGTTAATTCTGCCAGCGATTCATAGGGTTGAAAATAGCCGTGGGCGCCAGAACCGCGCGCGTGAACCACACGTTCGGGAATGCGTTCGCGATCGAAGTGCGCCATTTTTTCGCGCAGGTGAAAGTCTTCTAGCAGAGTCGGCCCGCGCGAACCAGCGTGTACAGAATCATTGGTGTTTGTGACACCAACACCTTGATTTGTGGTAAGAGTTTCGCCTGCTTCTTTACGGGCGCCATCTAGATCGCTCTGTTTGCTTTGTTCGTTAACGGGAGTATGGTCAGTCATGTTTTTTTGGGTAGTAAGATTGTGTTGTTGTCTTTACAAACAAGAGTTATGAGAAATATCTATTTGTGAGCCGAGCCCGGTTCACTAAGTTGGCGGTGCAGTTCAGCCTTGAGAGGATCGGGCAAAATTTGGCTTGCAGCGCCCATAATCTTGGTTTTGAGCGAACCTGCAATAATGTGATCTTTGCCAGCCATCAAAGCCTCAAAACCCTGCTTAGCAACTTGGGCCGGGTCATCTTTCTTGTCAGCGCCCACCTTGGTGTCGTCCATGTCCGCCCGGTGGAAGAAGTTGGTATCGGTTGGCCCCGGCATCAGTGCGGTGACGGTGACGCCCGTATCCTTTAACTCGTTGCGCAGCGCCTCCGCGAAGGATTGGATAAATGCTTTTGATGCTGCGTAGACGGCTTCAAACGACCCCGGCATCAAGGCTGCAATGGATGAAGTGAACAGGATGCCTCCCTGGCCGCGATCGACCATATCCTTCACTACCCGTTTGGCCAGATGCACGGAGGACACGACGTTGAGGTTGATGAGATTGAGTTCTTCCTTCAAGTCAGTTTCCCGGGCGAAGTCGCCGCCGACGCCGACACCTGCGTTAATTGCGATCGCATCTACCGATCGGCCAGTCGCCTTAATCTTGTTGTAGAGCGTCTCTACGCCTTCGTAGGTAGCAAGATCCGCCTGCACCGTCTCCACCCGTGCCCCCAGCTTCTCAAAGGCTTGAGCGGCTTCGTTGATGCTCGGGCCGGTGGCTGTGACTAGCAGGTCGAAGTTGTGTTGAGCGAACTGTTTGGCGAGTTCGTAGCCGATGCCGTTAGAGGCACCCGTCACGACCGCCAAGGGCCGGGTTAACGAACTGTTCATAACATCCAAACTCCTGTGTAACTCTCTACCAGACAATCTGTGGACTCTAAGATTTCAACTCTTACAATCCTAGGGAGGTGGCGGAGGGATTGCATCTTTCCAAAGAGATACTGATATTGTTGTGTTTGAGATGTTGGGCTGTGCGAAATATTTGGGAAGTGCGATCGCACAAGCGGAGTCTAGCGGTAAAAATTTAAGTAGTTAGGCGCATTTTTGCGAGCGTCTACTTACAGTGAAGCAATAATCTGCGATCGCATCTCGCATCCGACGTTCAAATGACCAAATCGGTAATTAACGGCAAATGATCGGAACCGACATTGCTACCAGTATGAATCTTGATCACACCAATTTCTTTGCTGACTAGGAAATGATCGATCGGAATATAAGCGAGCGGCATAAAAGTCGGCCAAGTCGGTAAAAGCCCAAAGCCTGATCGCGCATTGCGCAGTTTTCCAGTATTTACCATATTTTTGTAGAACGGCGACCACATTGTGGTATTGAAATCCCCAACCACCACCAGCGGATTTTTGACTTGGGCTGCATACTCGCCGATGGCTGCTAGTTGTTGGTTGCGATCGATAAAACTGTACTGTTTTATCGGCACAGACGGATGAGTCAGAATCAGAGAAATAGTTTTACCTTGAAATTTCACATCCGCTAACAAACTCTTTCTTGAGCTTGAAAATCCTTGAATAGAGGCATTTTTTAAAGGCAGCTTGCTGTAGATGGCACTACCAAAGTTCTCCGATTCTTGTTGCTGCAAAGAATAAGGAAACATCTTGCTTAAAACCGCTAACTCGCGAGCCCAAGATGTGCTGACTTCGACAAAAACCGCGATATCGGGTTGTTCTGCTTTTACCAGGGAGATTACATCATAATATCGCCGATTGTTGGTTAAAACATTTGAATGCAAAATCCGCAGGTGTTGTCCGGGAATCGCTCCTGCAAATGCTGGCGCTGGAAAATACCAAGGAACAATTTCCGCCAAATTAATGATAATGCAAAATGCGCTCACCAGCAACCATATTTTTTTTGAGCGCACGAGAGCGAAGAATATAAAAGTAGATAAACCGACCAGCAGATATTGTAATTTAAAATGAGAAGTCAATTCAAAAAATAGGTTAATTCCTCCCAAATAACCCGCAATTGACAAGACTGCATCTACAATTGCTGCGAGAATAAACCATTTTGAAATTACGTGCTTCAAGCTAATAATTTTATTTTGTTCGCTGTGCAGCACCGCCCATTTTAGCTTAATTTTGAGATTGTTGGTAATCGGCAATTTATCAATTTCTATTACCAACTGTTCTGGCGGTTCCAACTCTCGCCGCTTTTGATAAGACCTCACCAGCAAGGTATCTACCACAAAATAACTAAAATAATTGGCAACAAATCCTGCAAATACCAACACACCTAAACCAGTGAGCATCCCAAAGGAACCTCCTACTTTCCTCAAACCCGAAAAAGTAGCTGCATCACCTGTTTTACCTGTAGCTGCTATGCCGATAAATAGCATGAAAGCAGGCAATCCGAGCGTGATTATATTTCTGATGAGATAGTCCATGATTTATCCTGTTTGCTAAGCTTTTTCAGATTTTGCTGTTGCTCTAAATTTCATAGATTTCTAAGGGTAAATTGTCTGGGTCTCTAAAAAATGTAAAGCGTCTTTCGGTAATTTCGTCAAAGCGAATTTCTTCTACTTCGATTTGTTGGGATTTTAGGTAAGCAACTGATGCTTCTATGTCCTCAACTGCCAAAGCTAAATGTCTCAAACCGCAAGCTTCAGGATTGCTAACTCTTGCGGGAGGATTGGGAAATGAGAAAAGCTCGATCGCATTACCGTTCTCAAATTGCAAATCTAGCTTGTAAGAATTCCTTTCGCTGCGGAAAGTTTCTTTGATAATGGAACATCCCAATACTTCTACATAAAAATTCTTCGATGCTGCGTAATCGGAACAAATAATCGCTACATGATGTATTGCCTTTATTTTCATCTTAAAAAAGTTAGTTGTTTTTTTTTAAATTACAGCACGTTATTGACAATTATATTTGACGATCGCAGACTCCGCGACAAACCCTGCGAAATTCAGGGCGATCGCCCTTTGTTTTCCCCCACCAAAATCTTAATCAGTAAAATTATGCAAAAAAATCACCCTACTTTGATAAAATGAGAGTTTTGCAGTCAATCACCCAATTTGCATCTCAGGAGACAAGCACTATGGCCCGTATGTATTACGACACCGACGCTAACCTAGACCTCTTAGCCAACAAAACGATTGCTATCATCGGCTACGGTTCCCAAGGACACGCCCACGCCCTCAACCTCAAAGACAGCGGCATGAATGTCATTGTCGGTTTGTATCCCGGTAGCAAGTCTGCCGCCAAAGCCACCGACGCGGGTTTAACTGTTCACCCGGTAGACAAAGCAGCCGCCGCCGCTGACTTCATCATGATTTTATTACCCGATGAAGTTCAAAAAACTATTTACAAAGAACAAATCGAACCTAACCTTTCCGAAGGAAATGTTTTAGCATTCGCCCACGGTTTTAACATTCACTTCGGCCAAGTTGTCCCCCCAGCCGACGTAGACGTAGTAATGGTAGCGCCCAAAGGCCCCGGACACTTGGTGCGCCGGACTTACGAACAAGGCGAAGGTGTTCCGAGTTTGTTTGCAGTATATCAGGATGCTTCGGGCCAAGCGCGCGATCGGGCAATGGCCTATGCTAAAGGTATCGGTGGCACCAGAGCAGGCATTCTCGAAACCACTTTCCGCGAAGAAACAGAAACCGATCTTTTTGGCGAACAAGTAGTTTTGTGCGGCGGTTTAACTGCCTTAATTAAAGCTGGATTTGAAACTTTAGTTGACGCCGGATACCAACCGGAATTAGCTTATTTTGAATGTATGCACGAAGTTAAACTTATCGTTGACTTAGTAGTAGAAGGAGGCCTCGCCAAAATGCGCGATAGCATCTCTAATACCGCAGAATACGGCGATTTAACACGCGGGCCCCGCATCGTCACCGATGACACCCGCGCCGAAATGCGTAAAATTCTCAGCGAAATTCAATCCGGTCAATTTGCGCGCGAATTCGTGCTCGAAAACCAAGCCGGCAAACCGGGCTTTATTGCCATGCGCCGTCAAGAAGCAGAACATCCTATTGAAGAAGTTGGCAAAGAATTGCGAGCTATGTTTAGCTGGTTGAAAAAGCACGGTTAAACGATTTTAGATTTTAGATTTTAGATTGAAGAACCAATCTAAAATCTCAAGCTTAATCGATGGTCTATTTGAGATGGGAGATTGGAGCGCAAATCTAAAATTTCAAGCTTACAGGACTTGGACAGAACCTGTATATCTAGGGTTCCATGCACACCGCACCTTACGCATAGACGTTCTGTATAAGTCCTGTTTTATTGCTTCTTCCTTCTTGACATCGATTTTCTTCCTTCTTCCTTCTTCCTTCTTCCTTCTCATATAGAGCAAAACTATCGACTGGGACTAGGATTTTTTTCCAAGTTCTCAATCTCCTTATCCCTTTGCTTGTTTGAATCTTTTGGCTTCACCCATGATGGCCACAACCCGACGAAGAACTTTCGACTTGCCAAGCTGGTATCTCTTACAGGTTTCGGGAGAAAAGTTAAACTGTCACCGTAAAGGGTAAACAGCGCTACAAACAGCAGCAACAGTGGAATAACATTCTTTTTAGGCATGGCAGTTTGGGAGTTGAGTTGGCGAAAGCGCTTTGTTATATTTTGCCCTTGCATGGACAGAAAATATCAGCCACAGCTCAAGAAAAATAGAGTAAATGTAAATAATATCAATTCCGGCTGCGCCGGAATGACAAGCGAGGAGACGGCAGTGCCCATAGGTGTCAACTTAAGGTGAAACCCAATCACAGACTGCTGTTTGACTATTAAGGCCAGCTCTCCCTGGCGCCCCCCTTAGGTCGGGGGGACAAGAGTCCGATCAAAGTCCCCCTTCTTAAGGGGGATTTAGGGGGATCTAGACTTTGCCTAAAAGCGACATTTATCAGGGGTTTCAGGCTTAAGTTGACACTAATGGGCAGTGCCGTATCCCTACAATTGATCGGGGTAGGGACACGGCACTGCCGTCTCCTCCGTCTCCTCCGTTTATATCATTCCGATGCAAACGGATTTGATATGACTAATGACAATAACTAATAACTACTTATTGCCTTGAATGAAAGTTTGCACGACTGCATTAGTTTCAGGAGAAATTTCTGTTACCAGGCGCACCGGGATTGCCGATGTGGAAGCAAATTGCGCGTATTCTGGCGTTAGAAAGATGGCATATTTATCAGCTTCTGCCGTTAGTTGAGCAGCCGTTGCCAGACTTATAGCTTTAATATAATTGCGTATGCTAAGTGCTTGGTCGCCGACAAGTTCATCGCCAGTAATTACTGTGCTAGGTCTGCTAACTTGGTCTAATGTTGTACTCGGATCTTTGACGCTTAAGTGGGTTCCTCCTACAAAGCCGACTAGCCATTTGGGAGCGGTAATCTTTTGGAATCCGGCAATTTGTTCGACTAAGGCGGGTGTGGTTTTGTCGGCTGAAGATGCTACTATTAATGTAGGGATTTGAATGGCACTTAAACCTGTTTCTCCAAATAGTAATGATGTGGTGGGATTCATGACGATCGCCCTTTTAATCCTGGCATCCCGCAATTGATAGCGTTCTTGGGGCAATCCAGCCGCCGCGCACTGAATGCCTTCGCCCAAGCTAAACCCAATCAAATCCCCCTGACACCGCTGTTTGAGCCCGGTCAATTGCAGTTCGGCACCGGCTACGGACAAGGCTGTGGCGCCACCGAAGGAATAGCCCACGATCATCGATCGCTCGATCGCAATTTTCCCCTGCAAGTTATCATCAGTTTGGTTCAATTTTGCCAGTTCATCCAGCACAAAACTGATATCTTTGGGACGGTCTAAAAACTCCTGAGAAGCGAGCAACCGAGATTTACCGGCGATCGCAGCATTGGTATTCGTTTCGTTGCTTCCCGGATGTTCTACAGCAGCTACCACATAGCCGTAAGACGCCAAATGCTCGGCTAAATAGCGCAAATCCGTGCGGACAGAACCCAAACCGTGAGAAAAGACGATCGTCGGTTTGTCGGCCGTCGCAGCTCTCGACCAGTAGACATCCACCGGAATGCGCCGATTGCGGGCGCTATCGCTCAAATCTAGCTTTAGTACCCGCACCGAATTCGGCCCGGGTTGGGTTGGGTCGAAAGGCTGGTTAAAGGCGGGTTTAGTGGCTGTTAATTGAGGTGCGATCGCGGCCATAAACCTCTGAGTTTGCCAAAAACCCGAGTTTAAATTGCTTAAAACTGCGAAAGCTCGATCGAGATCCACGACTACCCGCGAACTCGGATAAGATTCAATAAAACTCAATACCGATAAGCCTTCCGGCGCGTTCGCCCCCAGCACCAAAGCCGCCCGCAGCGCTTCCACGCCCGCACCGTCGCGCCTGGGTACGACTGTCGTCAAATCCGTCAGAATCGCAGTACCGATCCCGGTATTTAGCAAGTTGCTCAAACCGACTACATTTAAGGGAATTTTCGCTTGAAGTGCTCCCAAGATTTGGCTGCGCTGTTCGGAGGATAGCAAATTGGCGTAAGCTTGCAGTTTTTCTGGGACTTTTCCGGTTTTTGCGAGTTCGCGCAAATCGGAGACTGATATTGACGATTCTAAAATACCTTTGCGGACAACAACCGTTTCCGCAGCTTTTGCAGGAGATGTCACGCCGCTGAAAGTGCCGATCGCGATCGCGCTACAAACACTCGCCACTGAAGAAAACCATCTGAAATTTGGTCTAATGCTCATCTTTTTTCGATCTAAACTGGATATCACCATATTCTCAGAATTTTCTGAAATACCGAGAAATTAATTGGCGGGAGTGCGATCGGCAAGAACTTTAGGATATATTTAAGTAGATTATCTGTAAAATACATACAGCATTTCTTACCCTGTTGAGGTGAACTTAATCGCTTGATTGTCAAGCTTTTCAATTTCAATGATCTACCTCATCTAACCAATAATATCAATTCCCGTTGCACTCAGACATGATAGAGAAGACTGCACGTGTCCAAGGAGTCTCAACTTAAGACTGAAAGCCTTGAGAAATCTCGCTTTTACCAAAGTCTAGATCCCCCTCGCATCCCCCTTAAGAAGGGGGACTTTGATCCATTTCCGGTTCCCCCCTTCTTAAGGGGGGTGCCAGGGAGATCTAGGCTTAATAGTCAAACCGCAGTCTCTGACTACGTTTGACGTTAAGTTGACACTCCTTGGGCAGTGCCGTGTCCCTACTATAGGTTTACTAATGTCTATTTAAAATCTAAAACAGGGAAAGGTTTTGCCGCTTCTATCTGCGCCGCTAACGCAATTAAAGTAGCTTCCGCCGCGGGCCGCCCGATAATTTGAATTCCCACCGGCAAACCGTTATCATCTAAGATGGCCGGAAGTGCGATCGCAGGTAAACCACTCGCATTAAACGGCGGACAAGGAGCAATCCAGTTAATAATCCGCTGCAAAGTTTCTTCGCAACTCAAATCTGCCCACTCGCCGATACCAATTGGCGAGTGCATATAAGTCGGCAAAACTAACACATCAAACTTTTCAAAGAATCCCACAATCCGCCGTGAAATCACCTGCATTTGATTCACCGCCCGCAAATATTCCCCAGCCGAAACTGTTTTTTCCAACAACCAGCGATTCATCGGTTCCAAAACCTTGCCTGGAATGCCGCTTGCTGCGGGCCCAGACTGCCAAATTAACGTAAACGGTTCGATCAAACCCGTAAAATCCGGGCAGCCCGGTTCGACATCGTGACCCAAATCTGTTAGTAATTTTACGGTTTCGAGTACCGCTTGCTGACAGATAGGCGCCGCCTCACCCACGGGTGAAATATTGGTAGAAAAAGCAATTCGCAGCTTGCCTAACTTTTCACCCGAAGCCTCTAGAAACGTGGGATTCGGGTCGGGGAGCCAGTAGGGATCGCCGGTTGTGTACCCTGACATTACATCCAAAAGTGCGGCGGCGTCAGCGACAGTGCGCGCGAGAGGGCCGTTGGCAGAAATTCCACTCAGGTAATCTCCGACTGGTGCCCAGGAAACTCGCCCCCGTGATGGTTTAATGCCCACTAGACCGCAGGCGGAAGCTGGGCCTCGGATCGAACCGCCACCGTCTGAACCTTGGGCGATCGCGCATAAACCCGCCGCTACGGCCGCCGCTGAGCCGCCGCTGGAACCTCCGGGCGTGTAGGCTAAATTCCAGGGATTGCGCGCGGGCCGGAAACCTGGGGGTTCGCTGTAAGGCAATGAGCCTATTTGAGAGGTTGCTGTTTTGCCCAGAATGTTAAATCCGGCTGCTTCGATCCGCCAGACTACTGACTCGTTGTAGGGAGATATGTTACTGTGCAAAGCCTGAACTCCGTAGGTACACGGAACGCCGGCAACTGGTGTCAAGTCTTTGATGCCGATCGGCACTCCGAAAAACGGCGGCAGTTCCTGTGATTTATTTAACCCGGCTAGTTGCTCGGTTTGCGATTTCGCCAGATCGATCGCCCGATCGGCAGTTACTGTAAAATAACTACCAAGCTGATGGTTTAATCGATCGATCCGTTCCAAGTACAGATTGACAACTTCTAGAGGCGACAGTTCCCGATCGCGGATCGACTTGGCCAAATCCAGGGCTGAACTAAAAGCTCGATCGACAGAATTCATAGCTGTAAGTCCTTAATATTTCGGCTGAGTATCTATTTATACAGTTTTTTGAGGAAAAGTCTTTCCCTTTAAAAAAATATTCAAAAATATCTAAAATTCATATTCGATTGTAGAGCCAGAGCGATCGCCCGCGTGCAACCAGCAGAATATTTCCTTACTGCGACCCCCTCTTGGGATAAACTGATCACAACTGTTCAGCTTTTGTGCAAGAAATGCACTTCGGGCGATCGGCATTGTCCAACTTCCACAACTCATCTGTTCGAGTCAGCCTTCTCAGCAAATCAAGGTAGCGCATATGACACAACAGCATCCGCCAGCACCTCGCCCACCCCTACCCGGAGCACCCCCACCCCCAGGGCTGCCCCGTCCTCCAGCTCCCGGCATTCCCAGAGCAGCAGGAATGCCCCCCGCACCGCCGCCACCAGCAGCCGCACCAGCGCCAGCACCAGCACCCCAATCCTTCGCCACAGCTAAAAACCCCAGCAGCAAAGGAAATCCGACTTTAAAAGAGCTGGTAATACGAGCCAAAGAAGAAGGAGTATCCGATCTTCACCTCGGAGTAAATGAATTCCCCCGCTTCCGTAACCGAGGCGAGATAGCCGACATCGGCTATCCACCGACGGATTTAGATACGTTTTTTGGCTGGCTGCGCGAGTGCATGAGCGATGAAGAAATTGAAATTTTCCAAAAAAACCTAGACTTTGACGGCGCTTTCGACTTCGGCTTCGTCCGC
>JAYUGZ010000346.1:0-11747 GCA_043767465.1 Cyanobacteriota bacterium | reverse complement strand
CCTTGACCTCCATAAAGTTGGTCGTTGCCAATGCCAGCATCCAGGATGTCTTTGCCGTCACCGCCGTAGAGGTTGTCGTTGCCTTCGGCTGCATCGAGGGTGTCGTCGCCAGCTTCACCGTAGAGGTTGTCGTCGCCTTCTTTGCCGAGGAGGATGTCGGCATCGTCGCCACCGTAAAGTTGGTCGTTGCCGAGGCCTGCATTCAGGGTGTCTTTGCCGGTGCCACCGTAGAGGTAGTCGTTGCCAGTTCCGGCATCTAGGGTGTCGTCGCCTGCATCGCCTCTGAGAGTGTCGTTGCCCGCTTCGCCGATGAGGGTGTCTTTGTCGTCGCCGCCGGATAGTTCGTCGTCGCCGGTGCCACCGTAGATTAAGTCGGTGTCTCCTTCTCCGTAGAGTTTGTCGTTTTCGCCTTCGCCGTAGATGGTGTCTTTGTCTGCGCCACCGTAGACAAAATCGTCGCCAGCGCCGCCGTAGAGTAGGTCTTTGCCTGTTTCGCCAAAAATCGTGTCGTTGCCGTAGCCAGCGTCTCCGGCAACGGTATCGTCATCGCTACCGGCGTAGATTAAGTCGTCGGCATCACCACCTCGGATGTAGTCTCGACCGGCTTCGCCGTAAAGGGTGTCTCGGTCTTGGTTGCCGTAGATGCTGTCGCCGCCGTCGCCACCGTAGATTAAGTCGTTGCCGAATTCGCCGTAGAGTTTGTCGTTGCCACCGAGTCCGTAAATGCGATCGTCCCCAGCATCTCCGGTGATAACGTTAACCGTATCGTCGCCGGTAATATTATCGTCATGGCGAGAACCAGCGACATTTTCAATGCCAGTAATCTTGTCTCGGTCGCCCCAACCGTCAATAGCATCGCCTGTTTGTAAGTTGACAGTAACGCCATTCGGGTCGCGGCGGTAGCTGAGAATGTCGATGCCATCTCCGCCGTAAAATGAGTCATTGCCGGCATTGCCAATTAATAAATCGTTGCCTTCTAATGCCCAAATTCGGTTATCTTTGGCGTTGCCAATTAGGATGTCTTCAAAGCGAGTACCGATGATATCTTCTAGATTTCTCAAAGCATCGGTATTGCCAAAACCATCTTTACCGGTACCAGCCGCAATTTCAAAATCCCGTTCGAGTTCGGTGTAATATTCGGTGGGATTGACATCGGTAACGAATTCTTTGAAACGTTGCTTGGTGTTAGTTTCGTAGTCGCTATTTTCGTCAATATTAACGATAACACCACGGGGAGAATTGATGTAATTAACGAGATCGACTCCTTCTCCGCCGTCAATTAAATCATCGCCGATTTCTCCGATTAACGAGTCATTGCCAGTACCGCCAAATAATTCGTCATTCCCAGCGTTGCCGTTGAGAGTGTCATCGCCCGCTTGGCCTAAAAGTACGTCGTCATCAAGGCCGCCAAACAAGGTATCTTTGCCGTCGCCACCATCAATGTAATCTTGGCCTTGACTGCCGAAAAGATTGTCATCGCCGGCTTGTCCGTAAATATCATCGTCGTCTGCCCCGCCATCAATGATGTCTTGGCCATCGCCACCTTCCAGCCAGTCATTGTCTTCATTGCCTTGGATGACATCGTTGCCACCTTGTCCGTAAATTCTGTCATCTCCGGTATTGCCGACAAGCGAGTCTTGGCCGCTGCCACCATCGATGTAGTCGTCATCGGCGTTGCCTTCTATGGTGTCGCTGCCATCTTGTCCGTAGAGGATGTCGTTGCCTTCATTGCCTTGGATGAAGTCGCGGCCGCTGCCACCTTCAGCGTAGTCTTCGCCGGTGTTGCCTTGGATGATGTCGTTGCCGGATTGGCCGTAGAGTTTATCATCGCCGTTGCCTCCGATGAGGGTATCGTTGTCACTGCCGCCGTCGAGGATGTCGTCGCCATCTTCACCGAAAAGTTGGTCGTTGCCAGCTTCGCCGTAGAGTAAGTCGGCATTTAACCCACCATAAAGTTTGTCTTGGTCGTCGCCACCATATAAAGTGTCGTTTCCGGCTTCTCCTTGTAACAAATCATCGCCTTTTTCGCCTCGCAAGTCGTCATTTCCAGTGCCGCCATTGAGGGTATCTTTGCCAGTTCCGCCGTAAAGAGAATCGTTGCCTTCTTCTCCTTTTAAGTCATCGTCTCCTTCTTCGCCATAGAGTTTGTCTTCACCTTGGCCGCCGTACAAAGAATCATTTTCGGTGCCACCGTAGAGAGAGTCGTTGCCATTTTCTCCTCGGAGGTCATCGGCACCTTGTTCGCCGCGCAGTTCGTCTTCACCATCGCCACCGTAGAGGAAGTCATTATCTTGACCGCCGTAGAGGGAGTCGTTGCCGTTTTCTCCTCTTAAATCGTCGCTGCCTTCATCACCTCGGAGGTCGTCATTGTCATCGCCACCGTAAGCTTTGTCATTACCAGTGCCGCCGTAGAATGTATCGTCTCCTTTTTGTCCCCAAAAAAGGTCGTTTCCGCCTTGGCCGTAGAAGATATCAGTGTAGTCACCACCAGTCATTTCATCAGCCAAATTTGAGCCGCTGATGATTTCGATATTGCCGAGAACATCTTCTGTTCCAAAGCCATCCTGAACTTTGTAAACATCGGAACCATCCAGCATCGTGGTTGCTTCAACCTTGATTCCACTTAAGCTACTGGAGTAATCGGCAGTATCAATTCCTTCTCCTCCGTCGAAAAAGTCGTAGCCAGAGTCACCTCTTAATTTATCGTTGCTACCTCCACCTCGTAAAACATCGTTACGATCGCCTCCTACTATTTCATCATCCGTTCCGCTGCCTTCTATCCAGTCATCATCTGTGCTTCCAGTAACACTGGCTTGACCTGGCGCTTTGATCGCTGGATTGGGGAAGTAAAAACCCTGGGGGTGAAGGTTGTAGACTGTGTTTTTGAAGTAACTTTGAACGTCAGATCGACTTTGATACTTTTCGATGAGATGCGGATCTGCTAAACCGCCAATGGTGGGAAGCATACTAAAAATCTTGACAATTTTGTCCCAGAAAAACGGATCTGAGTCAAATTGCAGTAACGGAACTGGATCGCCAGGATTTTTAATATTGTTTTCTGCAACACTATTTCCTTTAAAAGAGTGAATGCCACCCGCATAAAGGTAACTTGTCGGCGAACCCAGCGCTAATACGCGAATGCGATTGCTGCCCCCAGCATTCATATCAATGAGTCCATCTTCTAGGAAAAAATTTCCCTGAGAATGACCTAGGAGAATCAATGAATTATTTGAATTATTAGACAGCCAGTTTTGAGCATCTTTTGTCCAATCATTAATATTCTGAAACAGTGGTTTATTATCCCAATATTGCTTCAGCGCTTCCTTAATATCTTCAGGTGCAGCGTAAATTAAACGATCTAGGAAAGTATCGATTGCCTGCCCATATACAGGAATTAACTTAATTGCATTTTTGGCGAAATCAAATATCTGAGCGGTAAAATCAGAATCTTTTAGCGCATCTTTAGGACTATCGAGCTTGATAAACTTCTCTGCTAGCTCCCAACCTGATTTAATAACTTCAAATACATCCAAGAAATCCGAGAATTTATTGAATACTTTTCCGATATCTGCGCCATTTTTTAGTTTTTCTAAATCTTTTTTAAGCTCGGTGACATCTTCCCCAGCATTTTGCAAGGTATTGATTTTTTTTTGTAAATCCTCGTATTGATCTACCTTGCCTTTAGCTAATTCAAAGGGCAACTCTTTAATGGATTCGATGATATCACCCACTAAAAATTTGACAATAAAAACTCCTATGTCAGCCCAATCATTCCCCGTACTATCCGAAGTATTGCGGTACTTAACATCGAGATCGATAGCACCTTTTGAGATAGAATCAAAATCTTTAATAAGAACATCTTTCTGAGGTTTTCCGGCAGGAGCCAAAAGATTGCCATAAAAATTCCAAACACCATCAAAACCTCGAATATCTTGTTTGTATTTGTCTTGGACTGTACGGATTCCATTGATATATACTACAGAAATTTTTCCGGAATCTTCAATGCGTTGGTTCCAGACTGTATCGAAATCAAATTGTTTAGGAGTAGCCATGATTTTTGTCCTCGCGTGGTAGATACAATGTGTTCTGAAAATTGACAAAGCGACTCTATCGACAAGCCCGATCGCACTTATGCACTTTCGTACTCTCTAGCTGTCGTAGATCCGTCATTTACCCAAACTGATATCCCTTGGGAATTTGGTTCGGATTGCGATCGGGAAGTTACGGGCGATGCGACTTTTGAATAAATCTCAACAAGTGCGATGAACTTCGTAATTTCCCTTACATTTACTTATCAGGGTGAACTCAGTAGTTTTATGCAAAACTCTCAACTTTTTTTTGTAAAGTTTTGCAAACACTGGGTGAAAGTACGGAACAACTGGTGTTTTCAGGGTTTGAGGTTTGACCTCGCTGCCTTTTTGTTGTTCCTATTTACTTATCAGGGTGAACTCAGTAGTTTTATGCAAAACTCTCAACTTTTTTTTGTAAAGTTTTGCAAACACTGGGTGGAAGTACGGAACAACAGGTGTTTTTGGGGTTTGAGGTTTGGCCTCGTTGCCTTTTTGTTGTTCCTATTTACTTATCGGGGTGAACTCAGTAGTTTTATGCAGAAATCTCAAGTTTTTTTTGATAAAGTTCTGCAAACACTGGTGGAAGTACGGAATAACGGGTGTTTCTGGGATTTAAGGGCGATCGCAAATCACGCGCTTTCCCCACAATCCGGCAGGGAATCAATTCCCTGCCTCATAGCACAAGTCCTCTCAAAGAGGACTAAATAACCTCTTCAGTCCTCTTTGAGAGGACTTTCGCTTTGAGGCGGGGGTTTGAACCCCTGCCGGACTTCGGGATTGCGAGATAGCCCGATCGCGCGATCGATCTGGTTGTTAACACCAAAGGGCGATCGCCCCTAAAGCCTGTTTGTTCTTCCTGTTTATCTATCAGGGTGAACTCAGTAGTTTTATGCAAAACTCTCAAGTTTTTTTGATAAAGTTTGGCAAACACTGGTGAAAGTACGGAACAACGGGTGTTTTCGGGATTTTTGGGCGATCGGACTTACCACCGGGGCCAGAAACCGGGTTTTTTCGCAACATACTCGTGACAAACCGCAAAAACCCCAAAAACCGGGTTTCCTTGGTGAGAGTGCATAAGTCTTAACAAAAATTCACATTGAATTTCACAGCCAAATCCACCGCACAGCAAGACTTTCAACCATCCGCTCAAAAAAACTTTCAGAATTTCGCATAAAATTTCCTTACTCAACCTGATAAGTAAATGTAGGAACAAAGTTGCGATCGCACTTAACTATGACTGATAAATCCAACCCCTCCGAGGGGGAAGACCACCTATCCGCCCAACTCAAACTGATCGCAAAAGCTTGCCAGTATCTCCCCGGGAGTCTAGGGCGAGGTCGTTTCTTGAGCAAACTAATTCGAGAAATTGTCAAATCGGGCAAACTCTGGAAAGAAAACACAGATTACTACGAAGAAGCATTGCAAAAAACATGGATCTATCTTTCTCAGAATTTATGTGAAGCTACCACAGCAAAACGACCTTACAATCCCGAAGAAAGCAGCATTTATACTTGGTTAAATGCCTATCTAAAAATGCGTCTGTTAGACTGTCGTTTGGACGAACAAAAAGCAAAGCAAAAACAGAAATACCGCAAAATAGTGTCGTTAGAAGGAGAACAAGACGAAGCAATTGTCAATTCAATTGAAAATCAGCAAGCCGAACCGGATGCCAGTTTCTATGTTGCAGAAGTTATAGAATGGATAGAGACCGATCCAAATAATGAGTTGAAAAGCAGACACATTAGAGGCAAACCGCAGATAAATTGCCAAATTTTATTGCAGCGCCAGTGTTTGTACGGTCAAAGTCTTCAAGAACTCGCAAAAGAGTTGGGATGCGCGAGTTCCACTTTATATCAATTGTTCAACAATGACTGCCGTTCTCTACTGCAAAAATTTTGCGAAGACCAAGGATATCAAACTTTAAATATACCAGGAGTGTATCGGAACAATGAATGATAACAACCTTTCGGAAATCGACAATTTGCCAATGCCAATTACTCAGCAGGAACGGCAACTTGCCGAGCAGTTTGCATCCCAACAGCGCCACCCGCAAAGGCACGAGCAAGTTTATTTAAACACTTTGGCAGTGTTGGCAGTTCGCGATTATCTAAAAATCATTGATATTGAAACTGATTTGACTCAATGCGATAGCTGGAATCCAGTAATGCGCCTGTTTTCAGATGCAGCAGATTTGTATATTACAGGCTTGGGAAAAATCGAATGCCGTCCGATTAAAAGTCGGCATCAAAGTCAAGATAATGGCAACCAGAACTCATCGGCACATCTGCCTGAAGTTTGCCCGGTGCCAATAGAAGCAATGGCAGAACGCATCGGCTATATTGCAGTAGAAATTGATGAAGAGCAAAAGGAAGCGAGATTGCTCGGTTTTTCTCCGACTGCGGATGCGGGGGAATTAGTATTGAGCGAATTGCATTCTCTGGATGATTTTTTGACGCACTTAGAAGATTTGTATGAATCTAAAGTTAACCTAAATCAGTGGCTTGCGAATGTATTTAGACCAGATTGGCAGCCTTTTGAAACGGTATTTGAGACGCAGGAGCAGATTTCGCCCCCGCAGATAGTTGAAAATCCGATTCCGTCGAAATTGGGCAATTGGTTTAAGAATTTTGTGGAGACAGGTTGGCAGAAATTTGAGCAAGGTAAACAAAATATAGAAGACGCAATTTTTCCTGACGATAATGCTGGTCTTGTATTCCGAGGAGGTGCTAATTTGAACTCGGGAAATACTTTGCGGGGACATCAAAGCAGTGTTACAGTTTTTCCAGAAGCTGATGTGACTCGGGCTAAATTGATTGACTTGGGGCTGCGGCTGGGAAGGACAACTGTTGCTTTGTTGGTGGCTATTGCGCAACAGAGCGATCGCACTGTCAAAGTCTGCGTCCAGTTGCATCCGACAATTCGGGAGCCTTACTTGCCACGAGACCTCAAACTGTCGTTGATATCTGATGCTGGAGAAGTTTTACAGGAGGTTAAGTCTACTGTTCAATATCAGTGTATTTTACTACCCGAGTTTTATGTAGAGCCAGCAGAAAGTTTTAGTATTCGGGTGGCGATCGATGATTTGAGCATAACAGAAAATTTTGTGGTATGATTTTGCAATTACTATACTCACACCAATTATATGACCTGGACTGTCATTTTGGCTTTAGGGTCTGGAAATCTCAAAAACGGCTTTAGTCACATCACGGCGGAGTTGAAAAATAGAGGCGTAACGATCGCTAAATTCCCTGGAAGTTTGCCGCCAGCACCAGATATTGAGGATCTCCAAAGGAGATGGAAATTTGCTTGTACGGGACTCCAATCTAGTAGAGGAAATTCTCGGATTAAAATCAAGCCTACCAGCAAAACTTATATTTCTGAAACCAATCCTCATGCTGTATATCAAGGATTGAAGGAAGAGATACAAACATGGCTGAAGAATGATGAGTTTTACCGCAAAATTGAGGTAAATCTCAGAACCCAAATCGGCAATACATCTGAGTCTGTTCAGATTTTTTTAGAGTGCGATGATTCTCAGATTTGGGAGTTACCTTGGGATGCGTGGAATTTTCGCGAGGAGTACAGAAATTGTGAAATCATCCGCAGTTCCTCGGAGTATAGTATCATACCTCAACAGGCAACTAAACCCGGGACTTATCTACCTTCCCGAGGCAGAATTTTATGTGTTTTAGGTAATAGTAAGGGCATAAATGTTAAAAAAGATGCGGAAATTATTAAAAAATCTCTCGGCGATAGTTGCGAATTAGAATTCCTAGAAGAGCCGACGCCAGACGAATTTAACGATCGCCTTTTTGATGAGCAAGGCTGGCAAATTTTCTTTTTTGCCGGACACAGCGATAGCGATGCTAATGCCAGAAATGGACGACTTTATATTAATCAAGATGCTGCCAACAATACTATTACAGTAGATAATTTAAAATCGGGTATTAAGCAGTGCAGTTTTAAAGGCTTGCAGTTGCTGATTTTTAATTCCTGTTCGAGTTTGGGATTGGCGGCAGATTTGGTGGCCGAAAACAATCCTTTGCAGTCGATAATTGTGATGCGCGCGCCAATTCCAGACAAAATTGCTCATGATTTTGTCAAGTTTTTGTTTCGATATTTGGCGTTGGGAAAACCTTTGTTTTTAGCTGTGCGCAAAGCTAAGGATGATTTGCGGCGCTGGGATGATCGATTTCCGGGCGCGAGTGAGATTCCGGTACTCTGCCAGCATCCCACATTTCAGGAATTAATGCTGCCGAAATCTGGGAAAACGCACCCTGTAATGCCAGTAGCAAGCGTGGCGGGCGATCGCCCAAAACACCCACAATTTACGATTCCAACTAAATTGATGCAGCGCGCCAGTATCAGTTTAGCGAGTTTGGCGATCGGCTATCCGCTCGTAGGGCTAAATCTGGCATCTGCGATTAACAATTTTGGGAAAATAAACCACTATAGCAATCCTTTAATCGCTAAAACTTCCTACAAGTTAGCTGCGTTAATCAACCCTACTAACGGCGAGTCTTCCTATAACTTATCTTTGCTGTGCGATCAATTAAACGAAGACGAGTGTGCACGAGAAGCAATGAAACACGCAGTCTGGCGAGGACTTCCAGAAGCTTATGCCCAAATATCTCGATCGCTGATTATCAAAAACAAACTTGAAGATGCTTTAAAAGTAATTGGAATGTGTTTAGAGCAAACTCAACACGATGGAGTGAAATCAGCTTGTTTCAAGAATCGCGGCTGGCTGCGCTTAAAGCAAAATCGATACGACGCAGCGGAAACCGACTTAAGAAAAGCAATATCTCTCAGCAATAAGACTCCAGAAGCTCAATGTTTTTTAGCGAAGGTACTCGAAATTAAAGGAAAACCGCAAGAAGCGGCAAAACATTGGCAAGAAACACTGAAATCTGCCAATTCCAGCATACCAGAACAAGATGAATGTATCGAAAGGGCAAAGGAACGTTTACTAATAACAGGCAAGAGCAAATGAAAAAACAGACGGCTATTTGTATAGGCGCAAGCTCGATCGCATTTACGTTGATTGCGATCGATATTTTGCCTCATCCCGACTTCGGCATTGGTGCGGGCTCCGAAATATTTTACAACAACCCGATCGTTTCCCGGGCGATCGCAGCAACTAACACAATATCCAACGGACAAATCCTCAATATCAGCGGCGAAGTGCAGCTACAGCGTCAAGATGGCAGAAATATTCGCCCTACCAGCGGTACGCCGATTTATCCGGGCGACAAACTGCAAACTGCACAAAACGGACAAATTACGATCCAATGTGCAGATTTAGGAATTAAGTCAATTAAAGCGGGCGAAAATCAATTGAATAGCTGTTTGTTGGCTAGCGAAAAGTCGAAATCTGACTGCAATAAAAATTTAATTAGATGTCCCGATCGCGGCGACGATCAAGTTGCTTGGAATAGTGCGCCAATTCCCTATATAATCAGTCCGAGGCGGACGCAATTGCTCGAAAATAAGCCGACTTTGCGCTGGAATCCGGTTGCGGGAGCGACTAGCTATAAGTTGAGCCTGCGGGAAAATAAAACGAAGTTAAATTGGGAATTGACGGTTGCGGGTACTGAGGCGGTGTATCCGGGGGAACCGGCGCTGAAACCGGGTGTTAAGTACCGGTTGATAGTGGAGGCGAATACGGGTGTTTCGTCGGAAACTCCTGTGGTAGAAGGAGATACAGAGTTTGGTTTGCTGGATGAGAGTGAGATGCAAAGGGTGAAAGATGCGGTTGGGGCGATCGGGCAACAAGTACCGAATGCAGCAGCCCAAAAATTAGCAACTGCTAACCTTTATATTAGCACAAACTTGATTGCAGAAGCAATAGAAACCTTAGAAAGTTTGTCAAAATCTGGAGTTGAAACGCCACCAATTTACCGCACCTTGGGCGACTTGTATCGGGAAAACTTGCAATTGATGCCCCAGGCTGAAGTTTACTATAAAAAGGCGATCGGTACAGCTAAACCCGACGATATCGAGGAGTTAACCGAGGCGCATTACGGTTTGGGACAAGTTTATTCATCTATGAGGAACAATATTAAAGCGATGAGTTATTTGAAATTGGCAAAAGAGGGATATCAAACTTTAGGAAATGTACAGATGGTGGAAAAGATCGGGAAGCAATTACAAGATGTGCAAAGGAGGGAAGATAGGAAATAAGATATGACGGCGGATGATTTGCGACGTTGCTGATTTGGAGTATGATTTGCTTCCGAAATTCAAAGTAGGGGCAATTCATGAATTGCCCCTACTCTAAATTTCAGGGATTGCCTAAGCAAGTGAATCATACCTAAATTCAGCAACGCCGCAAATCATCCGAGGGTGCCAGACATCATCTACTAACAAAAACCATGAAATCAACCTACAAAAAACCCCGCTTTTTCCTCACCTTCCTCTCATTCACAGCTTTAGCAATCTGGGAAATAGGACTTTTCACCCCATCCCAAACAGCCACAGCCCAAATTACCCCAGCCGCTGATGGCACTAATACTCAAATTACTCCAAACGGCAACCAATTCAACATCAACGGCGGCCAACAATCCAGCGACGGCGCGAATCTATTTCACAGTTTCCAGCAATTCGGTTTAACTCAAGGACAAACTGCTAACTTTATCTCAAATCCCAACATTCGCAATATTTTAGGGCGAGTTGTCGGCGGCGATGCTTCCATTATTAACGGCTTAATTCAAGTTACGGGTGGCAATTCCAATTTATTTTTAATGAATCCGGCGGGGATTGTATTTGGTACAAATGCTAGTTTGAACGTGCCTGCTGCTTTCACCGCGACTACTGCGACGGGGATAGGTTTTGGCAATAACTGGTTTAGCGCGGCTGGAACTAATAATTATACTCAATTAGTCGGAAATCCGAATACTTTTGCTTTTACAAATATACAGCCGGGAGGCATTGTCAATTTAGGTAGTTTGGCAGTGAAACAGGGGCAAAATTTAACTTTGTTGGGCGGTACGGTTTTGAGTGCGGGACAACTTTCTGCACCGGGAGGAAATATTATTGTTGCGGCGGTTCCCGGTGAGAGTTTAGTCAGAATTAGCCAACCGGGAAATCTGTTGAGTTTGGAGATTCAGCCACAATCTGTAGCAGGTAGTTTGCCTAAAAATTGGGTATTGCCAGTTGCATCTTTGCCGCAGTTGTTGACTGGTGGCGGCGGAAGTGCAACGGGAGTGACAGTCAACGCTCAAGGGCAAGTAGTATTGACTGGTTCTGCTACTCAAGTAAAAAATGGGGATGCTATTATAAGAGGAAATATTAATACATCCTCTACAACTGATGGAGTCAATTCTGGCTCAGTAATTTTACAAGCTGTGGGTAACATTGTATCAAGAAATATTAATGCTAGGTGGGACGGTATATTAGGTAGGGCAAATGCAGGCAATATCACTATCACGAGCACAGCCGGAGGTATCGACACTACTGCTGGCAAGTTATCTACTTTCTCGGATAATGGCAATGGTGGTAATATTACACTTAATGCTCAACAAAATATTTTTACTGCTGCGTTAGACTCCACACTAGATCAAACTATAAGTGGTTACATAAAAACAGGAAACTCTGGTAATATTTCGATTACTAGCACGGGAGGTTCTATTGATACCAGTGCTGGAAGTTTAGACAGCAGAGGGAATAATGGTACTG
>JAYUGZ010000345.1:0-1840 GCA_043767465.1 Cyanobacteriota bacterium | reverse complement strand
GGTTTATTACAAGCCTTTTATTACTGGTTTTAAGAGTATTTCTGTTCCCTACGTGCGATCGGACGGGGATGTTTGGACTATTGTCAATCGAGTAGTTTAGAGAGGCTGCGGGAGCAGAAATAGGAACCACTCAAGACATTTTTTTCTGTCCCTCTTCCTCTACCTCAACCCCGCAGCAGTTGCTTAATCGTGCCCACCAATTCCTGAGGGTGAAATGGCTTGGCGATGTAAGCATCAGCTCCTTGTTTCATTCCCCAGTAGCGATCGAATTCTTCGCTTTTGCTAGAACACATTACCACCGGCAAATTCTGAGTTTTGGGGTCGCTTTTAAGCCGGCGACAGACTTCGTAGCCGTTCATCCGGGGCATCACGATATCCAGAACGACTAAATCCGGGCGGTTTGCCTTGATTTGCTCTAGAGCTTCTACCCCATCACTAGCTACTGTGACGTTGAGCCCCCTACCTTTGAGCAGGTCGGCGATCATCTCCCGCAGAGTCACGCTATCATCAACAACCATAACTGTACTCATAGAATAATCCCTACCAAGTTTCTGGGTTGAAACGTTCACATTAACGTTTGCATTAACGTTCACCTTCAAAGGTGTCTTTTCCTGATTGAGATTGCGCTCTGCTAGATGTAGTTTACCCACTTTTGCTGATTTCCCAATCATTTTCTGAATAATTATCGCGAAATAGTAAAGATCCGCGCAATCTCGGTTGACACACGAGGCTCTGTCCGTTAGTCTATCATTTTCTTTCTCAAATGGTACTTTTGTCGAAAAATGATGGTGCAGCTTGCTTGTGTAATTCCGATCGAGGGTGGTGGTACGCAGTCGCCTGCATCAAAATTTGCCTAATTTTGATTTTTTGTACCTAAAGCCGACATTTTTTGGTCGTAGAGCGTCTCTAAACCGATCGGGCGCTGGCGATAGCTGTGATTCGAGTTTTTGCAGCCGTTAGCCACGATTCCCAAGACGGAAGCTCCTGAAATTTTTAATTCTTCTAAAACTTTGCGAACTTGCGATCGGTCTGTTTTCGCAATTTGCACGACCATAATCGTAGCGTCGGTGTGAGCTGCGATCAAGTGGGCGTCTGCCAAGCCGGCTAGCGGCGGGGTGTCATAAATCACTAAGTCAAAAAATGCTTGAAATTGTTCCATCAGATACTGCATTTTTTTGGAAGAAAGCAGCTTGATCGGATCGGCGGGAATTTGGCCGGCGGTGAGTACGAACAAATTGTCTTGGTTGGGCGCTCGCACGATCGCGTCGTTGAGGCTCAGATCTGTGGAGATGGCATCGCCGAGCCCGCGCAGGTTCGGGATACCTAGCTTAGCGTGCAGTTGCGGGCAGCGCAAATCTGCATCGACTAACAATACTCGCTGTCCGACTGCTGCTGCTGTGGCGGCCAGGTGCAAAGCTACTGTAGATTTGCCGTCTCCGGCTGAGGCTGAGGCGACTAAGAGCGATCGAATCGCCGTACCTGCACTCAGCAAGTGAATGTTCGTGTAGAGCGATCGAAATGCTTCTACAAATGGATAGTCCAAGTCGCTAAAAATACTTTGTCCCCCCAGCATCGGAGCAGTCGGTATAACTTCGACAGGTTCGAGAAATTCCACTTTAGACTTCGACTTCGATCGAGCTGATGTAAGTTTTCTGGGTCTGGCGGTTGGTCGGCGCTTGACTTTTTTGGTAAACGGAATCACCCCGATCACCGGCAATTTGGTGGCCATTCTCACTGATTCTGGAGTGTGGAAAACAGTATTGAGTACCTCTACGAGCAAGCCGATTGCTATGCCCACCAGACTGCTTAAGATTACTGCCAGCGCTAACTGTTTTTTGGT
>JAYUGZ010000344.1:0-4695 GCA_043767465.1 Cyanobacteriota bacterium | reverse complement strand
TCTTGACGCTGCTGCCGATCGAGCATTAATTCCAGTTGAGTGCGAAGGGCATAAAAATGAGACTTCGGCCGCAAATTTTCATAAAATAACTGTTCGTCGGGTATTGCTAAAGCTGTCGCGGCTGAGTTTTTCTCCACCTTAACAGCCGATTCAGATTTACTAAAATCAGCACTTTGTAACTGCTTTAACTCACTTGGGGGCAAAGCTTTCATCCATTCAATCTGATTTTGCCAAATGTCTAATGCAGCTAAATCGTGATTGTGAATTCGCGTGATTTCTGGGAAGAGAAAATCTAATTCGTCCTCAGAGTCGCAGCCGGCAATTACTGTTAAGCCATCTTGACGGATTTGTTGTTGAAGTTGAGAAATGCGATCGCCCACAGCATCAAATTCATTTTGCACCTGATACGTGCCGATAATACTTTGCTCGATCGCCCAACTGCACTCTAACCGACGCAACTGTCCCGCCGCACAGGTTTCTGCTAACAACTGCGGGTTTCTGTATGTTGCTAAAGCCTTAAACAACATCCTCCGCACTCCAACAATTTCGTCTTTTCTGAGGTCAATATCTTTTAACACCAAGGCCGATCCCATTCCTTTAATTGCTTGATTAAATAACTCGTAAGCCTCCCCTAACACTAGGCGATGGTGGTCAAATCTTATATCTGCAACCGCTTCGGAAATTAATTTCTTAATTGCCGCGCTTCCGCCTTTCACAAGATCTTCTAAACTAATGAATCCTTTTTCTACTCTAACTTCCAGCCTCTCTACCGCTTTTTTTAGTTTCAATGTCTGGTGCAAATTCACCGCTGACAAGGCTACCCCCGCCAAAGTTCCGACACCAATGACGGCTGTTGTCGCTTGCAGCACCCCCATACTGGCTTGGACGGCTTGAAAGCTCATTTCGACGGCTTTAAAGCCCTTGTCTGTTTGGTGCATCTGGAAGCCGCCCATGATAAGCTGCATGGGCAATACTAAGGGGGAGAGAGGGCTACTACTCAGGGCCACACCCATAGCATCAGCCAGAAAGTGGCTGTTGTTGAGGGCCGCACCCACAGCATGAGCCACAAACTGTCCCGTCTCTGCATTCCTCGCCATACCAATCGCCACCCCAGCAGCATTAAACACTTGTGTGTACACACCAGCCTCTATTCCAGCCTGTATCGCTGCGGGAAATACAAAGTTCGTCATCAATTTTTATCCAGGTAGCATTCGAGAGAATAATTCATCTATTATGGTAGTTTAAATGAAAAAAAATCTGTAGCGCTGCAAATGGACACTTCAGTAATTAGTCCCCAAACACTTGAGCTGATTTCGCGACTGACTGGGCAAAAACTGCACCAAGAAGACATCACTCCCCCTGTACTCTTTTTGGCGGTGCTGATCACAGTGTTGCTGGGAGTCATCCATGCCGATGGTACTGTTAGCGCTGAGAAAACGCAGCGATTGTGGAATTTGATGGAACTTATCCCCGCTAACCACAGTTTTCGCCAATTGGTAATGCCCATAGTTAACTGCGTGGAGGAACAGCAAATTTACAAAAAAATCCAGGAGTTGCTGGCGCTGACAGCGTGTTTTTCTGAGGAGGAAAAACTGCTGCTGATTAGTTTTGGCTATCAGATGTCAGCAGCAGATGGAAAAATGGACGATCGCGAAACAGGATATTTGGCACTTATCGGTAACAGACTGGAAATTGATTCCCGATACTTGGCAGTTTTGTCAGCGAGTTTTAATAATCAAACAATCAATGACACAGCAGCTTTAGCAGAAGTCCACTCGTTACTCGATCCAGCACAATTTCAATCTCTCGATTCTTTGTTTGTCCGTGCTGCTAGTCACATTATTGAAGATTTACCGGCTAAACCGCAATATAAAAAAAGTCAACTGGATTCAGTTCAGATTATTGAAGATTTACCAGCAAAACTCAAACAGGAAATAAATCAACTGAATTCAGTTCAGATTATTGAAGATTTACCAACAGAACCTAAACAGCCAAACAATCAAAATCATTCCGTATCCTCATATCAGGAGTTGGAAAAATTTCAAAAGTATCGTCAAGAACTGAACGGTGTTTGTCAAACACTATCTTCAATTCTGCGAGATGGAAGCGATCGCAACGTGCTATCTCCTACTTTAACAGCAGAAGTAACAAAAATATCTCGCAAATTGCAATCTCAGCGGTTTCGCGTTGTTGTCGTCGGCGAGTTTAGTAAAGGCAAATCAACCTTACTAAATGCTTTGGTGGGCGAGAAAATTCAACCAGTGCGGGCTACTCCCTGTAGCGGTACGGTGACTATTTTGAAATATGGATCGAAGCGCAGGGTTATTTGTTATTACAAAAATGGAGATAAGGAAGAGATTTCGCCGGAAGAATATCAAAAGAAAGCTTCTATTTCTAGAAATGCAGCTTCTGGTTCTATTGCAGATGAAAAAGCCACATCAGAAATCGCAGAAATCGTTTTTGAGCATCCCGAATTAGAGTTGTGCAGCAATGGCGTAGAAATTATTGATACTCCCGGATTGAACGAACAAGCGGAACGCACAGTGGCGACTCAGCAAGTTCTGAGAACGGCTGATGCAGTTATTTTTTTGACTCAGGCTAACACTGTTTTAACACAGACAGAACAAGAACTGCTTTTGTACTTAAAACAAGAATTGAATTATGGTGAAGAGAATGAAGGTGCAAGAAACATTTTTATTGCAGTGAGTTTTTTCGATTGGCTGGAGAGTGAAGAGGAACGCCAGGATGTAAAAAAAAGGGTAGAAAGAATTGTTTATAGGGAAAAACCAATTATTGCTGGTAAAAACCGGATTCATTTTATTTCGGCCAAATCAGCACTTAATGCTATTTTGAATGGGACGGAAAATGAGTATGTGGAATCTTTTCAGGATTTTACCAAATCTCTCGAACAGTTTTTGATAGAAAAACGGGGCGCGATCGCACTTCAGGAATCTGCCACAGGACTTAAGCAAATTATTGATACTGGCTATGAGGAATTGAATCAGTATCAGAAAATGTTAGATGGTAAATTGACCCTTCCCGAAGCAGATAAGCAGAAAATTTTTGAACAAATGGCGGAAGTAAGCGGCCGCGATGTAAAAATTAGACTATTAGCAAAAAAACTGAGGGAGGAATGTTTAGAAGAAAGTCATGAATCTTGGAACGAATGGTTGAAAGAATTAAAAGAACGGATTATTTTAAAAAGTGCTGGCTGGACTTCTAAACATTCGCACCTTTTGAGTCAAGATAAGTTAGTTATAGATTATGCTAATCAATTTGTTCGAGAATTAACACAAGATATTAATTTCTGGACTAATCACAAACTCTCTGAAATTGTAAAACAAAAAATGGGAATTTTAGATAACCAAATTTATGAGAATATCGAACCGATTTGTAAAGAATTTGAACTTTTTGATAGGCGACTTAACACCCGCCTTTTTACTCAATTCAAAGACTTTGCAACATCAGGTAATCGGGGTGGAATTAGGCTCACTGGAATCGGAATTGCCGCATCAATTAGCGATATAGGTGTAGACGTAGGCGGATTCGTGGGCGGCACTTTGGGAATTGGTGCAGCAGTTGGTGCTGCGTTGTTTTTTTTGACTGGAGTTGGTACTATTCCAGTTATTTTGGGTGCTTTAGCTGCGTCTGCTGGTGGAGGTTTGGGCTTGATTCAGTTAGATGGCGATGCAGTTAAAGGTCAAATAAAGCAAAAAGTTTGTGAGTTGGGTTTTCAACAGTTCGAGGAATCTTCACAGTCTATTTTTATTAAAAATATAGAAGAAAGAATTATTGCAGCATTTGAAAAAAGAACTGAGGCTACTAGCGAGGTGATGTCAAAAGCGATCGCGCTGTGGGAAAATTTATTGGAACAGCAGGAAAAGCGCGATCGACAAACTCAAGCAGAATGCGAGGCCCAAAAAGTTTGGCTGGCTGACAAACGCCGAGAACTTGAACAAGTAAAGAGTCAAATTGAGGCTATTTTGGATCAAAGTGCTGGCTAACTCAATGAGTAGAGGATAAGCACAAAAAAACCATAGTACCTTGTAGATACTACGGTTTTTTTGGGCGATCGGCTACTGATTGCTTAATACGATTGAGTTAAAACTGTTCATTCCCCGGAGATCCCCCTAAATCCCCCTTAAGAAGGGGGACTTTGATCAATTTCTTGTCCCCCCCTTTTTAAGGGGGGTTAGGGGGGATCGGACTTAACTGAAGCGTATTGACTGATTACTGGTATTTCTATGCCAAAACAGGCACCGGTTGCGGCCAGCGATTCATGACTTTACCAATCACCGCCAATTCTCCCATCAACTTGTCGAACTGATCCGGTGTCAAAGATTGCGGCCCGTCAGACAAAGCTTTTTTGGGATTCGGGTGCACTTCAATCATCAGGGAATCTGTACCAGAGGCGATCGAAGCAAACGCCATTGACGGTACAAACTGCGCCCAACCGGTGCCGTGACTGGGGTCAACCATAATTGGTAAGTGAGTCAGAGTCCGCAGCACTGGAACCGCCGACAAATCGAGCGTATTGCGCGTATACTGCCTGTCATACCCGCGAATGCCGCGCTCGCACAAAATCACGTTCGGATTGCCAGCAGCCATGATATACTCGGCAGCCATCAACCATTCTTCAATGGTGGCGGAAATGCCGCGCTTCAGCAAAATTGGTTTGTCTTGAGCTCCGACTTT
>JAYUGZ010000343.1:0-1841 GCA_043767465.1 Cyanobacteriota bacterium | reverse complement strand
TAGTATTAACCTCAAATTCTTGACCGTGCAAGGCGCGAACGTTAGGCCAATCGGTATGATTTCCTTGCCTCATAGCCGGAAGCAAAGCAATGATTTCCCACCAGTTGTTTGTTTCCAAACTGTACAAATCCAGTCGCTGATCGTCGATTGTGGCATCTTCGGCGACTGTCATGCCGCCGCCGTAATAGCGACCGTTACCAATGGCGATTTGAATAGTTTTCACATTAAAAGATTGGTTGTTTACCTTAATTTCGGCTCTGAATGGTCGCGCTGACCAAAGTGTCTGCAAAGCAGTAAAAGCATAAGCAAAAACTCCCCAGCGCTGCTTTACGTCTTTAGTCAACCGCTGGGTAATTTGCACGCTCAATCCCAAACTTGCCACATTAAAAAAATGCTGACCGTTTACCCAACCTAAGTCTATGAGCCGAACTTTCCCGCTGGCAATTACTTGACAAGCTGCGGATAAATCTGTAGAAATTCCCAGAGTGCGGGCTAAATCGTTAGCGGTTCCCATTGGCAAAATACCGAGGGGCAGTTTAGTGTCGATTAAACCTTCGATGGCGCAGTTTAGTGTGCCGTCACCGCCGCCGATTATTACTAATTCGACTCGCTCTTGGTGGCGCCGAATTGTGTCGGAAAGTTCGTCGGCGTGGTTGGTAGATTCTACAATTAACTCAAAGCCTAGTGATTGTAATTGTATAGTGGCTTGAGATAATAATTTTTGCCCTTTTCGGGAGTGCTGGTTTACTAAAAGCAGAGCTTTTTTCATGTGGTAATGGGGGAAAAGTTAATTGGTAATGGGGAAAAAGGTAATGGGAAAAAGGTGATTGGTAATTAACAATATTACAGGTAGACGACTTAAGTGCATGAATTTAATGCTTTAATTACATTTTACCACAGGTGATGGGTTGACAATCATCTAAAATAATTCATAATTGTAGCAAAAGATTGCTGAAAAGTATCTCGGATTCTCTGCTAGCTGTCATCTACCTTCTTGAAGCTAAATTAAATTTATGTCTAATATTTTAGAACAAGCACAAGCCGCTGCCGATCGCCAAAACTGGCCTCTTTTAGTCGAATGCTTGCAGCAAGTGACAGCCAACGGTAGCCAGCGGCAGGAACAGCACATTTTAGAGCAAGCTGTCAGTTTAGCAATACAAGCCTTAGAATGGGGGGATTTTCAAGACCGCTGGGAAATTGCTAAAGTATTGCCTAATCTGGGAAATGGTGCGATCGCACCTTTAATCGCCGTGCTCGAAGACGAAGACGCAGACACAGAGCCCCGGTGGTTCGCCGCCCGCATTCTCGGAAAGTTTGAGCGCCCGGAAGTAATGCAAGCTTTAGTAAAATTAGTCAAAAATTCCGACGAAGAATTGAGCCAAGTCGCCGCCGAAACCCTAGGAAATTTCGGCCAGACAGCCATAGAATCCCTAGCAACTCTCCTACTCCAAGAAGACTCGCGACAGTTTGCAACAGCAGCACTCGCCCAAATTCGGCGCACCGAAACCATCCCACCGCTGCTGACTGTAGTCGGAGACTCTAAAGTTGGGGTGCGGGTTGCTGCGATCGAGGCTTTGAGCAGTTTTCACGACTCCCGCATCCCGCCGGTACTGATAGGGGCACTCAAAGATCCGGCGACAGCAGTCAGAAAAGAAGCGGTGCGAGCTCTCGGAGTGCGCCCTTATTTAGACGCAGAATTAGATTTAGTTAACTTGCTAAAACCTTTGCTTTGGGACATCCGTTTAGAAGTTTGTCAGTCTGCGGCGATCGCTCTTGGGCGGCTGAAAACCGATGCTGCGGCGTACAGTTTATTTGAATTGCTGCGATCGCCCACAACTCCG
>JAYUGZ010000342.1:0-11766 GCA_043767465.1 Cyanobacteriota bacterium | reverse complement strand
AATTCCGGGGGTGAAGTCTGTAACAAATACAGTGGGAATCGGCACTCAACCGCCATCACAGGTAATAGAAGTTCGCCTTTATTTCGGTACTGGTTCGGCAATTTTATCGCAAAAAGACATAGCACAAAAGCTTGGACAAGTCAAGGAATTTATGCAGGAAAATAGCACGAATAAT
Organism: Cyanobacteriota bacterium; assembly: GCA_043767465.1. Classification (GTDB taxonomy): domain Bacteria; phylum Cyanobacteriota; class Cyanobacteriia; order Cyanobacteriales; family Microcoleaceae; genus Microcoleus. The sequence goes on along the minus strand of JAYUGZ010000342.1, from coordinate 11,591 downwards.
TTGAGAATAATTGGCTACAGCGATTTTAAAAGCAGTCCTGTGGAAAATCAAAACTTGGCACTGGAAAGGGCGATAAATGTGAAAACTGCTCTGGTTAAACAAGGGATAAATGGCAATAGAATCCAAGTTGCTTCTACTAAGGGCCGTCCTGACGGTGTGGAGGCGAATCAACCGCTGTGGCTGAGCAGATCGGTAGTATTTGAGGTGGTAAATTAAATTTAGGAATGGGGAATGGGGAATGGGGAATTGGGAATTGGGCATTGGGAATTGGGCATTGGGAATTGGGCATTGGGCATTGTTAATTGGTAGCAACTAGCAAATAGCAAATAACAAGTAACCCTTTAAATCGAAGCGAACGACTACGCTCAGAGTACCGCAAATAACCAATAACCAATAACCAATAACTAATAACCAATAACCAATAACCAATAACCAATAACTAATAACCAATAACTCTTAAATTAATCGAACTCGCCCGGAGGTAAAGGCTTGTATTCGATCGCCCGCCAAGCATACTAACAACCGGCCGCATCCGTCAATCCCGGCTGCTTCTCCGCAGATGGTTTCGGATGAAAGCTCGATCGCCACATTACACCCAATCAGCCCGTCGCGGCGGCGCAATTGGGGCAAAAGTGGCGCTAAACCGGACTTTTCGGGTGGCCTGTCGGTGTTGGAAAACATATCGGCTAGTTCGAGTAAATAGTGCCGCAGTCGATCGAGCAAACAGAGTTCATCGGGCACATTACTCGCAATAGAATGCAAGCTTACCGCATTGCCGATCGCGCTTACATCCAATCCCGCAGCCGCAAAATCTACGCAGCGGTTGATGCCAATTCCCACAACCGCCCGAGTTTTGCCAGAAACATTGCCAGAAGTGGCTTCACAGAGAATTCCGGCTAATTTTTGTCGATCGATCCAGACATCGTTTGGCCATTTCAGGCGCAGCATATCGCGACATTCGGGTACCAAATCCTCGATCGCGAAAATGACGGCCAAACCGACTGCTAAACTGAGTCCGGGCAATAGATTGGGATTGAGGTTGTCGAGTACAAAACTCGCAGTCAAAACACCGCTTGGGGAGTGCCAGGTGCGATCGTGTTGGCCGCGCCCGCTGGTTTGCTGCTTAGTAAATATTACATCTCCGTGATGCAGTTGGTCTGCGCGGGCGATCGCCCAACTGTTGGTACTGGGACAGGTATCTAAGGTGTGTAACCAGTGACGGGGATTTGGGCACGGTTGTGGGGATGCGGGCACGGAAATTAAGGGTAATTCAGACAAGGTTTGATTTGAATCGTGCAGAAGTGGCGGAATATTCGCATTATATGTCATACTCGACAGTGGTTCCCTAGGTCTGAACTTCCGATATCAAGCTAAGCTGGCAGAGGCACAGAAGCAAAGATAATAAACAGTACAAATATCTATTTGAGACTATTAGGCTTGCAGTTTCACGGAAAAAATTCATGTCGCCAAAAAGTATAGACGAGATTAAAAAAATATTATCTAGTCAACCTATTGTAGCCATTGACTATGCGTTAGAGGCTTTTTTATTCAGCACAAAACAAACCAAACAAAAACATATCGATTCAGACTTTTTTGTTCTTTTTTGTCAGGCAATCTTTCAATACCAAGATATTGAATATGTAAATCACTTGAATTTAAGATATCTGCTTTTTGATCAAAATTTAAATTCCAATCAAAAAAGATTTATAGCTGCTTGTTTGTTACGGTCATTAAATATTTGTGAAAACATCCTTGATGATAACACATTCAAATACAAAATCCTAGAACTTTTTGATGAAGTATTTGCCAAAGACTTGTATTCTCAATTAGATATAAAAATAAAATCTCAATCTTATGCAAAAGAAAATATTCTAAAAGACGTTGTATTAACTTTAGAGAAAGATTTTGATAATTTGATAGATTCTTTTAATGATATTACTTTAATTAATATTTTCTCTAATGATTTTAATAGAATAATCAATAGTAAAGCATCCAAGGCTACACTGCATCATTTTGTACCAAAAAATTTAATCGAAAATGGAAAACTAGCGCAAATTTTTAAATCTATCGAGCAGTATTCAAAAGAAGCAGAAGTGAAAAAAATTCAGTATTTTGCTGAAGCAAAAGAAATCCTCACTGAATATTTAACTTCGGCTAAAACATTTGGAACAAAATATAGTTGTAATTACTTAGGGGGATTTGCTACTAAAGTTTTAGAACTTTTGGAAAAAGATTTTCAAAATAATCCCCTTAGTAAACCTGCTGAATTAGACATTTCTCGCTCGGATAAAAAGTACCCTTTTTTAACAAAAGATGCTAAATTTGATTTGAATTTGGTTGTTTGTAATCATGGGCCAGGTCAGGCATTTGATGTCAGTTTAAATCTAATAGATATAACTGATAATCTATATTTAGATAGCTCAGAACGTTATCTAGGAAATCTAGAGTTGACATCTATAACAGTTCCAATTTCCTGTAAGGTAACTCGCTCAGAAAAACAGGCTATATTAATACTAGAACTAGCTTGGAAAAACTTTGATAGCTCAGAAATCAAAAAAGAATTTTGCCTAGAGTTTGAAAGCCAAAATTATGAGATAGATTGGGATAGTTTAGCGATAGAAGAGCCATACAGTTTAGAACCAGTCATAACGGAGGAGGAGTTGGTTGGCAGAACAGAACAACTTAATACATTAATCGGAAGAAGCAAAGCCAAAAGTATAGGATCATCTTATATTTTTGGACAAAAGCGTGTGGGTAAAACCTCTATAGCGCAAACTTTAAAAGCACGCTTAAATAGGCTAATGTCCAGTGATTATCTTGTAATTGATTTAGAAGGTGGTGATTATGCTCATAGCAATCCGGTAATTACTATAGAAAATTTAGCAAAAAAAATTTGTGAACGAATAAAGAGTAATTCTCAGTTTGATGGGTTGGAAATACCTTCTTTCAACGGTGCATTATCTCCTTTGAGTAGTTTTTTAGAGTCAGTTGTAAAAATTGTACCTGAATATAAAATTCTTTTTATCTTGGATGAATTTGACGAACTGCCAATTGACCTTTACAGAAGAGGGACTATTGGAGATACATTTTTTTTAAGCCTAAGAGCCATTAGTGGAAAGGCACATTTTGGCTTTCTTCTGGTAGGAGGCGAAAAAATGGAATTTATAATAAGCACGCAAGGTGATGCTCTTAATAAATTTGAACCTTTTAGAATTGATTACTTTGAAAATCATCAATCTGACTTTAAAGACCTTGTAAAAAAACCAGTGGCTCAGTGGAATATTGAAATTTCAGAACGAGCAATATATGAACTTTATCAACAAACAGGTGGTAATCCTTATTTCACCAAGCAAATATGCGGTGAATTATTTAAAGTTATCGTAAATCGTCGAGATGGGCATATTACAGAAAAAGAAGTGGAAGAAGCTACTAAGATAACTATAAATAAATTAGCTAGCAATAGTTTCCTGCATTTTTGGGAAGATGGTTTATTTGAGACAGATCGTGCCGAAGAAAGGTCAATGAATCGCAGAAAAGTTTTGTTGGCTCTAGCAGAAATAAGTCGAAAAAATATTAATCTCAACCAAGAAAAAGTTATAGAACAGGCTATGAAATACGGATTAAATGAAAATCAGGTTAAATTTGAACTGCGAGATTTTGAACGTCGTCAAATAATTGTAAGTGAAGAGGATACTGTTTATAAGTATAAAGTTCCTTTATTTGGAAAATGGCTGAAAGAGAAAGGACTTCATGAAATTATTACAACTTTTACTGATTTAGATGCTATTTTGTCAAGAAAAAAAGAAGAAGAAGAGGCTTATGTTCGTTCTGAAGAAATTATCCAATTAATCAGTAATTGGGGACAATATTTATCTAGACCCATTACAGAAGATAAGGTGAGAGCTTGGTTAAGCCAGTTTAAGGAAAATACAGAACAGAGGTTAATGTTCCGAATTCTTAAACATCTCAAATTCTACAATGGTGATAATCTTAGAAATAAAATGAAAGAAGCTCATGGAATCATCGTTAGAGGAGGAATTTCAGTACGTAAATATGAAACAGAAAAGCAAAGGAAAAGATCGGATATACTGGTTAGCTATCTAGAAGATAATCCCAGCAAAAGTGGATGCTCTTATGCGAAAATTTTTGCTGATGAAAATCAAATTTATACTAATAATATTATTGAACGAGGAAAACTCGCTCAAACTTTAACAGATCAGACACGAATGGAAAAAATACAAGCTCTTGTTTTTGTTGATGATTTTATAGGTACGGGGGGATCGGCCTGTCAATATTTTGAAGAGTTAGCCAATGAATGTGGAGAACTTCTTCGGAATACCAACTTGAAAGTATTTTTTATCTCTGTATCTGGTTTCCAGGAAGCTAAAATACGGCTCGAAAGAAAGCTTTCTGAACTTAATTTTAATGTCAATGTAAATATATGTGACCCCCTAGATGAATCAGATAAAGTTTTTAGCGATCAGTCTAAAATATTCTCTAAATCTAGTGATTTAGAACGAGCAAAAAATGTCGCTTATGAGTATGGTCGTAACTTAGTTAACAATAATCCACTTGGTTACGGAAATTGCGAAGCAGCAGTTGTATTTGCCGATGCTTGTCCTAATAATACTCTTCCAATTCTCTGGTCGGATGCCAAAAAGTGGATACCTCTTTTCAAGCGTCAATAGTTACAATTCGACATACATAATTTAATCAAAAAAAGCGATCGCCCTTTTGTTCCTGTTCAAAAAAAGCAGATCGCCCGTTAGCGAAGCCCTCGAAGAGGATCGCACAATTTACGCTGCTGATTGCCCTTGCATTTCCAGTAACTCAGGAATTGTCACAAACCGATATCCCTCTTTTTTCAAACCAGCAATCATCTCCGGTAAAGCCTTAACAGTACGAGATCGATCGCCCCCGCCGTCGTGCATCAACACAATCGCCCCCGGCTTCGCACCCTTCAACACATTCTCCACAAAAGCGGACGGTTGAGCGCGCGGATCTGTATCCGCAGAAGTTACCGACCACATCACCACAGAATAATTTTGCTCCTTAGCATACTTGGCCAAACCATTAGTCAAAACTCCTCCCGGCGGGCGGAAATAAGTAGTCTTAACTCCCGTCGTTTCGTAAATAAGTTTTGCCGTGCGATCGATTTCACTAGCCGCCGTCGCTGCGTCCATCGCATCGTACGGGTGATGCCACGTATGATTGCCGATCGCATGACCTTGGGCCACAACTCGGCGAGCAATATCAGGAGAAGTTTCGAGAGATTTACCTATCCAAAAAAATGTTGCTTTAATGTCATTTTCCTTAAAAATATCGAGCATTTGTTCGGTTGTTTCTGGCCACGGCCCGTCATCAACTGTTAAAGCAATAACTTTTTGAGAATATTTAATTGTCCCTTCAAAAACAGTTTTTCCCTGAAACTGCTCCGGTGGCACAAAAGTCAAGTTTTTTTCTTTGGATTCCAATACAGCGAGAAGTTCCTCAACTGTGCGATCGAGATTAAACGCTGTTCGATCGTCCCCAACCTCTTTTACTGAGGGATTTACGGTGAACGATTGCTTAAGGTTCTGCACCTGAGCGATTGCGGGGTTGTCGCTTCCTTTTTGGTTTACGGGTAGCAGTGTACCAATGATAAAGCTAATCGTAGCCGCTACCAGGGCGATCGCCACAAAACGCCATTTTTTGCGCAGTCTTTGAAACAGATGATTTCCGGTCACTTGGGATTCCTTTCACTCCACACTGCCGATAATGATAATGGGAATTTCAGGGAAAAGAAACCTAATTTTTGATAAATATGTCTGAGCGGGGATTGACAGCGGGATCGGAAGGGCGATCGAATGCGGGCCGAGACAGACGAAACCCGCCTCCGGGGGTTGAAGAAATTAAGGGCGATTTCAATCACCCGATATATTTAGGAGGTTAGAAGTTTCTTAAGTCCACGGAGGTGGACATTGTTTGTGTAGCCGCGATTTCTAATCGCCCGGTTATTTATCGCCCGGTATATCTTTAAAGCCTTGCCGCCAGTAAATCCCGAATAATTGGGATTTTTGCCGCAATTTGCGCTGGAGGTACCTCCGTTTGCTGCCAACTATCACGCCCTGCAAGTCTCGCGCCCCACTGCTGCAACTTCGGATACTCATCAAAAGATATCCCAAACATCTCCACAGAAGGCACCGCAGTCCCCGCCACGACTTCCGCCAAAGAAAACTGTTCGCCAGCAAAAAAAGTGCGATCGTCCAACAAGCCCTCAAAAAACCTCAGCACCGTTAATATCTGTTGCTTGGACTGTGCCAACTTTTCCTCAGTGTCTCCCGGCACACCCAGCATTTGCCTGGTTAAGGGAAACATTGCCGGCAACAGTTCATTTAACGTCAGCATGGACACCATCCGCACAATTCCCAAGGCTTTCGCCTCTGTCGGTAGCAGTGGGGGCGTCGGATATTTTGCATCTATATAATCCAGAATTGCCAGGGACTCCACCAACGTCAAATCTCCATCCACCAACGCCGGTATGCGGTGGAAGGGGTTGATTGCCAGAAAATCCGCCCCAAATTGGTCGCCGTCGAGGTTAAGTGCGATCGGCTCAAACGCAATCTGCTTTTCCAGAAGTGCCACCCACACGCGGCGAGAATTTAGAGAGATCGGAGTGTAGTACAGTTTCAGCATCGGATTTACCACGCGCTACAACACCAGTTTAGCAGCCAAATGTCTTGACTTTTCGTGGGTTTGGGGGAATGGAGTGTTGGGAGAGGGCGATCGACACCCCACTCAAAAAAAATATTTCAAAAAAAGTTGTATTACCCCCTTGACAGTTTTGTAGTATGTTATGTAGTATAAATGTATGGCAAAGGAGAAAGAGCTTCAAAGCTTTATCCCCAGAGCAATACGAACCTTGAAAACTGAATAGATCATTAATCATGTCACATAATTGCGGACATTTGGCGGTGTAGACTCCGGCAACAAAAGCCCCCTGGGTTGTAGTACGCGGAATCAACCGCCACCCCGTCCAAACTTCAGTAATTCAAGAACAAAATATTGTTCATTTGCGCGGGGGTATAGCTCAACCGGTCAGAGCAGTCGCCTGTCGAGCGAAAGGTTGCGAGTTCAAGTCTCGTTACTCCCGTCAAAGTCCCGTAGGCAAAAGTCAAGCCGTCACCCTCTCAAGGTGAAGATTGCGAGTGCAAACCTCGTCGGGACTCCCAGGTTAGGTGGCTGAGTGGCTCAAAGCGTCGGTCTGCAAAACCGAATTTCGCGGGTTCAAATCCCGCCCTAACCTCTGTTCCCACTCGTAATTAAAAATTACATAAATTCCATGAAATTTAATTATTTAGGGTACACACTGTCAGGTCTGTCATTCTACAAAACAGAGGAAGTAAAGTCTAATAGACATTAACGGAGGTTAGAAGTTATGAAGACAAAAACTACCGTTCTTTCAAATTTGATCCCCAACCATGTCTCAAATAATAATGCCAGCTTGGAAGATCAGTTAACTGCGTTCGTTCAAAAATCCCTTGCTGACAGCTATTCTCAAGAGGTTGATGTTACTTTGCAACAACTTGATGCAGCATGGGAAGCTCAGAAATTGGTTTGGCAAATGCGAGATGATACCCAAGTTTAATCGGCGATTTTCCAGAAGCTGACTTGTTTTGAAAAACGAGAAATTAAAAGATTAAACCAACACTCTTTTAATTGCAGTTTTTAACTTTGAAAGTAACAAAGCAACACAGTGCTCGACGCACAGGTAGTTAGAAACCGGGTTTTTTACGAAAATTCTTCACCCTAGCCCAGAGATTAGGTAAAAAGCCCGGTTTCTTTGAACTTATATCGCAAGCAGGGATGGTGTAACTGGCAACACTCTGGTCTCCAAAACCAGCATTCTGAGTTCAAATCTCAGTTCCTGTGCCAATTTTTTAATATCAAATTTTTAGTGCTGTAGGCAAATGGTTTAAGCCGCTTGGTTTTCACCCAAGTGATTTGCGGGTTCAATTCCCGTCAGCACTTTGTGTGGGTCGTTGGCAGAATGGTTTTGCAGCCGCCTTTTAAGCGGATGGATCGAGGTTCAATTCCTCGGCGACCTACCAAATTTTCAATCTTGGGTTGGCCCTCCTATTGGTGTAGGTAGCTGTCTGTAAAACAGTAGCTTAAAGCGTTGCTGGTTCAATTCCAGCCCGACCCATTCGCAACTGTATTTAATATGCAGTTGCGATCGAGAGAATGTGTTGTAATCGGACAACAACTCAGTCTGCGCAACTGAAGATTTGAGGGTTCAAATCCCTCCGTTCTCGCTATGGAGAGGTGGCCGAGAGGCTTATGGCGCTTTCCTGCTAAGAAAGAGCGGCTTAACACCCGTCGAGGGTTCAAATCCCTCCTTCTCCGTTTTCCCCCGATAGCTCAGTTGGTAGAGTGCTTGTGTGAAGAACAAGAGGTCGTCAGTTCGATACTGACTTGGGGGATTGCGTTGCCTCATAGCTCAACGGTAGAGCTGCACGCTGTTAACGTGATGGTTGTAGGTTCGAGTCCTACTGAGGCAGCCATTTTACAAACAGTCTTGGACGCATTGATAACGTATTTCTGTCATTGCGAGGAACGAAGCAATCGCAGTATTTATCAGTAGCGCGTCCAAGCATTGTTTCCGTAATTCCTGTTAAATTGCCGAGTGGACGAAAGGCAAGTCGCATGGCCCTGAACCATGAGGTTGCAGGTTCAAATCCTGCCTCGGCATTCAATTATTCGGAAGTCGCCTAATTGGTATGGCACCGCTCTTTGAAAGCGGAACAATGCAGGTTCAAACCCTGCCTTCCGAGTTCTGCTTTTCCCAAAGCAGTAATGATGATACTCCTGTAGCCCAATTGGCAGAGGCTGCAAGCTCAAACCTTGCGTGTTGCTGGTTCAAATCCAGTCAGGAGTACCAAATTTTTAACTAAGTTTCTACTTGCTCCTGTGGCGGAATTGGCAGACGCGGCAGACTTAAAATCTGTTCTATTTTGATTGTGAGTTCGAGTCTCACCTGGAGCATGAACGGAATGTGGCGCAACTTGGTAGCGCGGCGGCTTTGGGAGCCGAAGGTTGCAGGTTCAAATCCTGCCATTCCGACTTTACCTCTGTGATGTAATTGGAAAACATCACTCGCTCAGAACGAGTGTTTTTGCAGGTTCAAATCCTGTCAGGGGTACTTGGCTAACAGCCAATTTCTGCTATTTGCTCTCGTGGCGGAACGGTAGACGCGCTCGGTCGAGAACCTAGTTTTTTACAGGTTCAAATCCTGTCGGGAGCATGAATTTTTCATAAATATTGGAGGAACTTACAGTGCTTAAAACATTCTATGAATCGCAGCTATTCTGTAGATAATCTCTCAATTAAAACTTGCCCTTGTAGCCCAATTGGAAGAGGTGTCTCGCTTAGAACGAGAAGGTTGCTGGTTCAAATCCAGCCAGGGGCATTTGGTGACATTGCGGGTGAAGTAGCCTGGGTAGGCTTGGAGGTCTCATAAGCCTCTTAATAGCAGGTTCAACTCCTGTCCCCGCCACCAAAAATGCAGGTGTGATGTAATTGGCAACATGAGGCTCTTGTAAAGCTTTTATGCGAGTTCAACTCTCGCCACTTGCTTGTCCTAAAGCTCAGAAGGAGTCTATCTAATTATGCTAACTTTTTTATAGAAGTTACAGCCCTAATTTTTTGTAGCAAATCCAATTTAAAAGCATGAAAAGAATTGCGATCGCCCAAAACACCCTAAAAATTCTCGAAGATGGTTGCTACTTGTCCCCGGAAGGGAAGCAGGTTAAGATCGATCGCCAATTAGCATCCTGTATTGCTGGGACGGCATACTGCGAACCCGAAGCCCTGTCCGCGATCGAGCAAAACGTTCTCTCAGGTACTCCCCAATTCTCGAACACGGAATTTATGGTGAGGAATGAGACAACGCTAATGGGTGCAGAGCGTATAGCGCGATCGCACAAATTTGCAAAAATTGGAGTCCTAAATTTCGCTTCTGCTAAAAATCCGGGTGGTGGATTCATCAAAGGTGCTCAAGCACAAGAAGAGAGCTTAGCACGCAGTTCTGCACTGTACAAAAGCCTTTTAAAATGTCCCGAATACTACCAGTATCATCGCTCTCATAAATCGCTGCTCTACTCCGATCGACTCATTTACTCTCCCGGCTGTTCAGTATTCCGAAAAGATGATGGAACTTTGCTTGAGGAAACTTATCTTGTTGATTTTATCACGAGTTCTGCTCCGAATGCGGGTCAGATTTTGAGACAAGAGTCAGAAAGTACGGGAAAAATCCGCGAAACTCTGTACGGACGCGGTGCAAAATTGTTAGCATTAGCTGTTGACAAAGGTTGCGAGGCGATAGTTTTAGGTGCTTGGGGATGTGGTGTATTTAGAAACGATCCATCAATGGTAGCTCAGATGTTTGCAGACTTTCTCTTGCCCAATGGTAAATTTTATGGCAGATTCAAAAGCGTATTATTTTCCGTCCTAGACTCTAGCGAAGAAGGAAGGATATTTGTAGAATTTGACAGTCGTTTTTCGTCAAATTAATCGAGATTTTCTATAACTATGAGCAGTCTCTAAAAGCACTTTTACATTTTCGATCGCGCGGATATGGTGTAACGGTAGCATTCGAGTCTTCCAAACTCTAGGCACGAGTTCGAGCCTCGTTATCCGCTTGGCAAATTAAATAGTTGATAATTGATAGTTGTAGGGGCAGTGCCCCCGTGCCTGCCCTCTTAGGATCGCAAATTAAATAATTTACACAAGTTTGTGGGATGGGCGTCCCGCCCGTCTTTCCGGGACGGGATCTTCTGGCCCATCCCACGAACCATCAAATTGTAAGTTATTTAATTCTCATTCCTTAGTTGACAGTTGACAGTTGTAGGGGCAGTGCCCCGTGCCTGCCCTCTTAGTTGACAGTTGATAGTTGCGTGTAAGCTGAAATATCAAATTTGTTTGCGGGTGTGATGTAAAAGCTAGCATCTGAGCGTGCCATTCTCAGCGCATGGGTTGGATTCCCATCATCCGCTTTTGTAGTCTTGTAACTCAACGGTAGAGTGTTTTCCTTAAGTAACCGGACAGAATCAATTACACTATGATTTCTTGCTAAGTCTTGCTAAGTAAGGATTTCTAATCAATTTTTGTGTAATTAATTCTGTCCAACTACTTACAAGCAAATGCGGGGTAATCTCCTGCCAGGACTACCAATTTACGGGAGTGTAGCTCAATGGACAGAGCGCCGTGCTATGCGCTAGCGCGCACGCTTCGCTAACGGACGCGGATGTTGTGGGTTCAAGTCCTACCACTCTCGTTGTTTTTGATTTAATTTAAGGAGGTTGATTCCATTGAATGATTAATTTTTTCTATTGCAAAACTTACGTATCCGGCTAAAGAAACCGGGTTTTTTATCTCATCTTTTGGTGAATACGGAAGATTCTCGGAAAAAACCCGGTTTCTGACCATTGATGCGTAAGTCTTATGTTAAGAGCGATTCCCTACGGGATAGCTGCGCCGCGCGCACTTTTGCGTGTCCCAATCTTTGGAGCCTACATACTTTAGTACGAGAGGAAAGGTAACGCTGTCAAAAA
>JAYUGZ010000341.1:0-31538 GCA_043767465.1 Cyanobacteriota bacterium | reverse complement strand
TTGAAGGTGAGGGTGTTACTACCAGTACCGCTGGCATAGTTGATGGGTGTTCCTGCGCCTCCAGTGGCTAGGGTTAGCTGTGGGATGCCTGTAACGGTTACGGGTTCGCTGAAAGTAACAGTGATGGGGATAATCTGACCGATCGTATAAGTGCCATCGGTTGTAGTTGAGGTGATGCTAGTGACTGTGGGTAAAACAGTATCAATGACTATTGCTTTAGAAGCACCTAATGAGTTAGCCGCAGCAGGTGTCGGCAGAGTCAGTGTGGCATTGTTGGTGGCGGTGTCTTTAATCGTGCCGCCGTTGAGTGCCAGGGCAGCAGTTGAGAGATAATCTAGGTCTGCACTAATGTTGCCGTTGGCAACTGTGTAGTTGAAGGTGAGGGTGTTACTACCAGTACCGCTGGCATAGTTGATGGGTGTTCCTGCGCCTCCTGTGGCGAGGGTTAGCTGTGGGATGCCTGTAACGGTGACGGGTTCGCTGAAACTAACAGTAATGGGGATAATTTGACCGACAGTATAAGTGCCATCGGTTGTAGTTGAGGTGATGCTGGTGACTGTGGGTAAAACGCCATCGACTAATACAGCAGTGGTTGCACCGACGCTGTTGAGTGTCAAGATGGCGTTGACAGCGATCGCATTTTGAATGGTTGCACCGCCGCTGAGGGTTAGGGCTGTGCCGACTGCGATGCCGTTGGTGTCTAGGTTGCCGGATGCAACTGTGTAGCGGAAAATTTGGGTGGTGCTAGTGGCCCCTGTACCGACGAGGGTGGCGTTGACTGTGCCGCCGGTGTCGAGGGTGATGGGGAGGATGGCACTACCTGTGCCTTGGGTGATGGTGACTGCTTGGTTGAAGGTAACGGTGAAGTCGAGGTTTTGTCCCACTCCGTAGGTGCCGTTGGCGACTGGGGTGACGCTGGTGATGGTGGGTGCAGGGTTGACTGTGATGTTGGCGGTTTCAGTGGCTGTGCTGAAAACGCTGGATGTGCCGTTGGTAGCTAAGTCTGTGGTGTAGTTGGCTGTGCTGCCATTTAGGCCAACTATTTGATCCCAAGCGGCAAAGGTGATGGCGTTGGCAACGGTTCCGTTATAGGTGGCGTTGGGTACGAAGCGGATGCGGGTGTTGAGATTACTAGCTAATAGTAAGGCGTTGGTGGCAGAAACGGCTGGGGTGTTTGTCCAGGTGGTGCCGTTGTTGATGGTGTATTGCCAAGTGCCGTTAGCGGTGTCTAAACCGGTGATGGCGATGCCTTGGAGGGCGGCGGTGTTGGGATCGGTGATTTTGGTGCCGCCGAGGTTGGTGATGATCGTGGAGATTAATGTGCCTGTACTGGCGCTGTCGCCTTGGTTTTGGGCAGTGAGGGTGGGTGTGCCGCTGGTGTCTAAAACCGGGGAGTTGTTGACGAGGACGCTGACGGTAGTGGCGCTGCCGGGGCCGGTGCTGTCGTTGGCGGTGTAGGTGAAGGTGTCAACGCCGTTGAAGTTGGCGTTGGGGGTGTAGAGGATGTCTCTTTTGGGGTCGATCGCGATCGCAAAGACAATATTATTATCCACCTTTGGGTTGAAGGTGGCATCGGGGACACCAGTTGTGGGGTTTAATTTGGCAATAGAGTTGCCGGCTAGTCCGCCAATGTTGGTGAAAGTGCCGCCCACATAGGGGTTGCCACTGCTGTCTGTGGCGATCGCCCAGACTCCATTATTCGCATTGGGGTTGAAGGTGACATCGGCAACACCTGTTGTGGGGTTTAATTTGGCGATTCTGTTGCGGGTAGTGCCGCCGATATTGGTGAAATCGCCGCCCACATAGGGGTTGCCACTGCTGTCTGTGGCAATCGCATAGATCCAAGCATTATTCGCATTCGGGTCGAAGGTGGCATCGGCGTCACCTGTTGTGGGGTTTAATTTGGCGATTCTGTTGCGAGTAGTGCCGCCGATATTGGTGAAAGTGCCGCCCACATAGGGGTTGCCACTGCTGTCTGTGGCGATCGTACTGACCGTACTATTCGCATTGGCGTTGAAGGTGGCATCGACAGCACCAGTTGTGAGATTTAATTTGGCAATAGAGTTGCGGGCTTGTCCGCCTATGCTGGTGAAACCGCCCCCTACATAGGGGTTGCCACTGCTGTCTAGGGCGATCGCCCTGACCCAACTATTCGCATTGGGGTTGAATGTCACATCGGCAGAACCGGTTGTGGGGTGTAATTTGGCGATATTGTTGCGGGGTTGTCCGCCAATGATGCTGAAATCCCCACCTACATAGAAGTTGCCACTGCTGTCTAGAGCGATCGCATTGACGTTACCATTGGCATTGGGGTTGAAAGTGGCATCGGCGACACCGGTTGTGGGGTTTAATTTGGCGATTCTGTTGCGGGGTTGTCCGCCGATGGTTGTGAAATCGCCGCCCACATAGGGGTTGCCACTGCTGTCTAGGGCGATCGTATTGACCGTAATATCCGCATTCGGGTTGAAGGCGAGATCTACTGTCCCATCGCTATTCAATCGAGCGATATTGTTGCGTGCAGTGCCACCGATATTGGTGAAATAGCCGCCCACATAAATCCAGTCATTAATAATAGCTGTGCCGTTGGTGGGGGCGGTGGCGATGCTTTGTACATTCAGCCTTCCCGTGCCGGTGTCGTTGACTAAAACATCGATCTGGGTGGAAGTTGGGGTTCCGCTGACGAGTAGGGCTTTGTTATCTGCCGCCCCTGTTGGTGCTAGGGTGTAGCTGTAGTTGGGAACGTTCAGGGGTTGGGTTGCTATTTTCCCTACTTTTACTTCTAATTCCCAGTCTCCGCCTAATGCTTGATTCCCGGTTTTGTTTTTCGAGGCAGCAAGATTTGCCCCGGTTAATTGATGCAGGTTTTGAATAAATTGTAATCCGATTTCTGTGGCGGCGACTTCGCAGCCGTAGAGCAAAATATCTGCATTTTTAGTTAAAGCTTTCCCCCAATGTTGAATTTCCTTGCTAAATTCGGCTAAATTTTGATTATTTATGGTGTCTGAGCCGAGGTTTAAACTACCTGGGCTACCGTGAGAGAGGATATGAATTGCTTCTATATCACTTTGATTAGCCAAGGCTTGAGTAATTTGTTCGATGGCGCTGAAATTTTCATTTAAAATGAAAATTTGAGCGGTATCGGCGCTGTTAATTAGGGTTTGATAGTCTTGTACGGCGGAGTCTACGAAAATGATTTGCTTAGTCATGGTTAATTTGGTGATGATTTTTGTTGGGGATTGTCAATGCTAATCAGTTTGCGGGTGGTAATTTTCAGTAAAAATGCTTACCATCACCTGCCGTTTTTGTTCGTGGGAAATAAACACGCATGCACTCGTGCTCAAGACTCATCGCTGCCAATATTCGATCTGTTAAACTACCCACATGGCTAGTCATGGCTGCGTGAAACCGGGGGTTTTGCCACAGGATGGCGGATAGCAAGGTAAAGCCCGATCATCGCGGAAATCCCGATCTCAAGTGAATTTGCTGGGGCATCTAGTTGGGATATATTTAAGGTTTAAAAGTAGTCTGCACCTCGAAAGAAGGCTATGGCTTGGTTGTAGATACTTGCTGTGATATTGCACCCTAAATTTAAATATAGCGGTTCTCACAAAGGTGAGGTATGCTTTTAGGCCCGATGCCCCATGCTTTTAGGCCCTATGCCCCATGCCCTATGCCCCATGCCCTATGCCCACTCCTAGCACCTCATCTTTCTGAGAAAGGCTATAGTTTCTCTTCGAGCTCAGAGTGGATGCAGCATCTGACACGCTAGCTGCTGGAAGCTGGATGTTGCATAACTTTACGGAATGATCGCCTAGTTGTTTGCAATATCTATCCGCAGGTAGATGCCAGTCAACTGAGAGATGTAATTATACTCTCGCGCACTGGAAAAGATTGCGATCGACCTCAACAAGAATCATGACCTCGGTCATTGCTTTTGGTTACGAAATGTGGTATGGAAACATACTTGAAATAAGACTGGTTGAAGAGAAGGTCGATCGACCATAAGTCAGTAATGACCCAAGAATGGCAAAATACTTTGATTAAATCGCGTTGGGCGATGTAATTTCAATAATTCTGAATGCAAAAACTCGGTAGGTTAAAATAATACAATACGCTTGGCTTAAGAAAGATCCCCCCTAACCCCCCTTACAAAAGGGGGGGACAAGAATCCGCTCAAAGTCCCCCTACAACCAGGGGGATGCGAGGGGGATCTAGATTCGGCTGTGAACGACAGATACAAAGGGTTTGATATCAATTTTTTATGAGGCTGCTCCCGAATCTGATCTCCCTGGCACACCCCTGGTTGTAGGGGGGGACAAGAATTAGATCAAAGTCCCCCTTGCTTTCGGGGGATGCGAGGGGGATCTAGACTCAGATTAAAGCGAAATTATTCAATGGTTTCAGGCTTAATTTGATACCAATACTTACTACCGAGCCCAATCAGTACCGCGCCAGATTGTAAAAAACAAAACACTAGAAATCAGCGCGCCCAGCAGCCACTTAACAGCATTTTTAAATAACCCCAAGCGCTGATTTGACTCAACCGCAGCGCTTTGCTTCTGCAACCGTTCCTTAGCCGGAGTAATTCTCGAAAGAATTTGGTTTTTCAATTCCTGCGGGTTTTGCGTATCCGCTTGTACTCCCAAACGGGTAAGTTCCCCCGCCAAATTCTTTAAATCTTCAGGAGTGCCCTTGTTTAGCTTGTCTTCCACCTGCTGCAACTGAGCTAATTGTTGGTTGGCTTGAGTATTAATTTGTTTGTTGTTTTGATTGTTGACGTAAATAGTGCCAAAAATTCCCAAAGGCAGCATCAACAGAAAAATCACCGCCAGCAGCAGACAAACCCATGACAAAACTTTCAAAAACAAATCTTCAAAACGTTTGCGGTCGTATGATTCTCCAAAAAATATCAGCGCCATTGCTAGCAGAGGAACTGGTACTCGTTCCACTACAGCGCCAATGGTCTGCAATTCCCAGACGCGATTGCCAAAATTTGCTGGTATCAAAACTGCGATCGTATCTAATAAAGATAGAATTAATAGACCGTAGCCAATCCAACGCAGTCTGTAGATAGAAAAACCTTGCTCGCCCTGTACGTCATTCATAAAATAATCACAGTTGTTGTTAACAAAAATCTCTCTCGTTCGGGACTTACGCACTAAGAGCAAAGAAACCGGGTTTTTTACCCTTAGTGCGGGCTACTGCGAATAATTTTCGTCCATCAACCCGGTTTCTGACCACCCGTGCCTAAGTCCTATGGACTTCACTTAAGGTTCGGGAAATCGCGGTTGCCACCATCCATGCCAATCAACCCAGGCATTTTCTAGCAGTTTTTGGGCATTTTCTGGAGTTGTTTTATCCAAAGGTACAGACATCTGAGTCCACAAACAGCGCCTGTCTTGAATATTTCCCCTACCCAACAGCCAAAACAGAATGCGGTTCGGCTGCCAATCGCGAGTATTTCGATTGTATCTAAACTGTTGGGAAGTCACGGTAGCACCGCCGCGAGGGTTGATACAGGAACTCAAATACAGTCGATTTTGCTGTTGCAAAATTCCGTGAAACCCCGCATCTTGAGTGTTCGCTAATGCTAGTTTACCAGGAGATGACTTGAGAACAGTATTTCCCTTCATCATACCTTCTACATCCCCAATGGTGTTGACCGCATAGCGCATCTCTATTTCTAGATTGGTGCCATTCTTTTGATATTCATATTTCCGGGCAGCTTTGAATTCGGAATTTTCGGTAATTGCCAGCGGCGCACTTTTCTGCTGTTTCCAGTCGGCTAGAGGCACCGCTGGGGGAAAGTCAAAGTTGGTTGCCACATTATTGACTGCGGAGGGATAAAATATCAATTTTCCGGCAACCAACAAAACCCCTCCCAAAGTAACAGCCAACAGGGAAATCCTTAGTGGTTTCCAATAGGTAATAGCCATTAGCAATTCTGTTTTTCCTTATTTTGCGGTTCGTCTTTCAAAATTGCAAACCAGCAGAATAACCCGAAAATGAAGACAGCAATCATTGAAAAGACTACCGAACCATTTCCTTCGTGCCAGTATTTAAATGCTTGCGGTTGAGATAGCGAAACCAGCACGGCCATGAGAGCAACTCGCGCGGCATTCACTACAAATGCAGTAATTATTGCCACGATTGGCACGACAATCTTTTGACCCGGAGTTGTCGGAAACATCAGCAAGAAAACCAGCGCTAGTCCTAACAATTGTAGAATCGCATTCACGCCCGAACAGCCGTGATACACTTCCACGCTGCCTTTTTCTAGGATGAGAAATACTCCTTTCCGTACCACTTCTAATCCTAGATAGTGCAGGATGAAAGCTGAAAATTTTGCTGTTATTGGGGCTACGTCAACGAAGTTTCCGATCAATCCGGGAGAAATAGCTGTATAGGCAAGTATTAGCAGTTCTTGCCAATATTGTTTCAGTCGTTTTGTGCCGGAAGCTAGCAAAGCCAGACTGATTCCAGATAAGAAAGGGGAAACTCTGATAAAAAAGTCGTATCCAGATATGGAGGAACTTTTGAGCAAAGTGAAGGCAATTAACGATGCCCCAAAGAAGCTGGCGAAAATTCCGCTTTCAAAGGTTAAGGATTCGTGCCTTTCCCAAATCAGAAATGCTACGACTCCCCAAAACAGTAACATTGTGCCAAATAGGTCTGTGTCGTTGGTTCTGGAAGTCAGAGTCAGGTGGAGGGCAATCAAACCGGAGCCGATTCCTAACAGCCAGTATTTAGGTTCTTGGACTTGTTTGAGCCAGTTGATTTCGGTCATTGCTGCTTTCTGTTTTTTAGTAAAAGCTTTGAAAATGCTTAATCTTGTAACTCTATAGAAATTATCAGCTACAAGCACTTAAATTTATGCGTTTGGGATGAATGTTAACTAAATCTTCACAAAGATTGACAAGCATCAATGTTTGTGATATGGAATTAGACTTAATTAAATCACAATAATTTGTAGGGTGCGCAGCGCGCACCTTACCGGAATTAGGAATTACCAATTACTGATGAGCGTAAACTTTGCGGTAGTAATTTTGATATTCCTCTGAAAGCAGGGGTTCCCACCATTGGCGATGGGCTAAGTACCATTCCACAGTTTGCCGCAAACCTTGTTCAACTGTGACTGAGGGAGTCCAACCTAACTCTGTTTTAATTTTGTTGGCATTAATAGCGTAACGCCGATCGTGCCCAGCTCTATCTTTGACAAACGAGATCAGTTGTTCGCAAGGACGCGCGGGCAAATCTGGAGCTAATTCGTCCATTAGCTGGCAGAGCATTTTGACTAAATCGAGATTTTTTACCTCGTTGTTGCCGCCAACATTGTAGGTTTCCCCGGGCTGGCCACGGTTGATAACGGCATCTAAGGCGCGGCAGTGGTCGAGCACGAATAGCCAATCTCGGACGTTTTGACCGTCGCCGTATACTGGCAGCGGTTTGCCCAATAGCATATTGATGCACATTAGTGGAATCAGTTTTTCGGGGAAGTGATAGGGGCCGTAATTGTTGGAACAGTTGGTGATGATTGTGGGGAGGCCGTAGGTGTGGAAATAGGCGCGGGCGAGGTGGTCGCTGCCGGCTTTGGAGGCTGAATAGGGGCTGTTGGGCGAGTAGGCGGTGGTTTCGGTAAATGCTGGATCGTCGGGGCCCAGACTCCCGTAAACTTCGTCGGTAGAAACGTGGAGGAAGCGCATTTGGGCTTTGACAGATGAATCTTCAATTGCTTCCCAATGCTTGCGGAAGGCTTCTAACAGGGTGAAGGTTCCGACAACGTTGGTTTGAACGAAGGCTGCGGGCCCGATAATTGACCTGTCAACGTGGGATTCGGCGGCAAAGTGGGCGACTATGTTGATGTTTTCTTCTTTGAGCAAGCTATCGACTAGGGTACGATCGCAAATATCTCCTTGGACAAACCGAAAATTTTCTCCGCCTTCGAGACTTGCTAGGGTTTGTCTGTTACCGGCGTAGGTTAAAGCGTCTAGTACGATTACTCGATCGCCCGGATAGCTGCTGCACCAGTGATGTACAAAATTCGAGCCGATAAATCCAGCTCCGCCTGTCACTAACAATCGATGAGGCGATCGCAAATTGCCTTGATTCCCGCTGTCTGTCATAAAAATAAGAGTTTTTCCAATAACGAAGTCTTTTCAAAAGTAGCCTTAAAAGTAGTTTGTCATCAAGTGTTTGCCCCACTGCGATTAAAATTTCTATTGTCTGACTTCAGATTTTCTAATGGCATCGCGATCGCGCCTATGGGTTCACCTGACTTAAACTTATACCGATATTTTGGTTAAAACCCTTACACAGTATCAATTTCATTTTTTCAAACTGGCAAATGGAAGTTTTTATTGCGATCGGGCGATTGTTGGCATTTGCGATCGATCCGTGATTTTGGCTGCGATCACCTGTTGATAGATTTGTAAAGAGCTGCTACCATTAATTTTTTAATTATCCTTTACAATTTCCAGAACACCATGAAGAAGTTTCAAGTGTTAGCTGGCATTGCTTCCACCATCGCGATCGCGAGCAGCATCGCACTAGGTGACGGCGCATTTGCTTTCCCCTGTTCCTACAACAAATCTGGGGCCGCTCAATCTGGTTCTGGGACAACACTCCTAGGTTCTGGCGGTTCCGATGGCATGAATCCGTGGAGATCCAACAAAACAGCAATTCTCGGTTTCTTGGGTTTGGCTGGGATTTTCGGTTCTGGTGCAGCTTACATGAGCTATCGCGCCGGTCAGCGCGTTTCTGCTGCTTGCGCTGCGATGAGCGATAATTTTGAAGTTTTTGAGGAGCCGATCGAGCCGATCGCAGATGCAGGTGTAATTGAGCCAGCAGATGCGGTTGCAGCCGTTCGCGAACACCCGGAAGCTCCGGGGGGCGAGCTGGATCTGCCGGTTTCGCCAGTTGCCGAGTTGAGTTCGGAAATTGCGATCGAACAAGTGGATCGCGCGATCGTCAAATAGTTATCTGCAACCAAAATATTCGCTCAACAAGCCTCCAATCTTACAAGATTGGAGGTTTTTTGACGGGAAATTATCTACCGCTACTATTTCCTGTGATTGCGATCGCAGATTTGAGTTCAATCGCCAGAAATACTGTTGAGATCAATCTGAGGGTAGACGGCAAGAGTTCCAATCGCCTGCTACGGTTGGAAATATAGCCCTACAGATTTACAAATATAGGTTATTATGAATGCTTGGCGCGATCGATTCAATCAATTTACAGGTAAAACTCGATTAGCAGTTTGTCGCATATTCGTTCAGCTAACAGGCGAAGAAGTTGCACCGCTGTTAGGAGTTCTCAACAGCACCGCCAGAGAAGCAATTGATGCCGATGGCGACGTAGCAGTGTTAGGAGAAGGTCTGGTAGAAATTTGCAATCACCTGTTGCAGTATGACAACTACTGGCAAGCGGCGGCCAATGAAGGCGATGTTTTTTGGGATGAAGGCGAAGCGGGCGATTATGTGGATGAAATTTTTACAGATTCAGCCGATCGCTATCTCAGCGAGCCTCAACATAGTACATCTGTTTACGATAAAAATTCTCCCTTATCTTTGCCAGTAACTAGAAATGTCGTACTGATGCTGACTGTCGCCTATGAAGGCGAAGTTCCTGCCCTGGAAACTGACCTCGCTGACATCGGCGCGCTGAAAGTCGGTTTAAAAGCACTGATTAATTTACATTACCAGGAAAGGCTGCGAGCTGTGCAAGTTCACTTTTCTCCCGCACAGTTGGGAGACGAACTTACTAACGACCAAGTTTTGGTCAATTTCCCAGAACTTATTCCCCTTTAAAAACGATAAAAATTGCACCGGAGTATCGGCGCAGAAAATTCGCTTCAACACAAATGATTTCAGCCGACGCGCACTAGAAGAAAAGAGGAAAAAAAGGTTTGTAGTGAGGACTTCAGTCCTCTTCCTAGAAACCGATCGGGAGTTGAGTCAAAAGTGCGATCGGGTATTTGGGGAGTAATTGATAATTTAATATAATTGGGACAACAGATGAGAAACAAAGCAATGTGACAGACAAATTCTGCGATTGCTTCGTTCCTCGCAATGACCCAAAAAAGTGTTAACAATCGCCTATTGATTGCCAATAACCAATAACCAAAAACCAATAACCAACAACCAATAATTATTTATGATGCTGCGAAAACTCACAATTTATTTAATGGCTTTAAGTTTTTTGTGGACGGCAACTGCCTGCGGTTCTCCGGCAACGGAAACACGTGTAAATCAGGCACCCAATCCTCCGGCAAATCGGAATGTTAATACAGCGCGTCCGGCACCGAGTAATAACTTGACTCAAGGGCAATATCCCGTACAGCAAGCTACCTACGATGATGCTGATGGCGAATACAGTTTGATGTTGCTGAATACTCCCCCCGGCACTACCCCGGTTTACCGCAGTACAGATTTGCAAATGGCTCGTTTGACGGAGGAGGAAATCTCGGCAGGTAAGAAAAGTTATCTAAGTCTGGATAACAATAAAGCGGTTTTGCATTTGACAGAAGATTTTAAAATTGAGTACGTTCACAACGTTACCGAAACTGTTCCTAATCCTCAAACAGGTCAGCCACAAACAGTGGTAGTTCGGCAGCAATCGGGTTTCTGGGCGCCGTTTGCGGGAGCTTTGGCCGGTCAGGCGATCGGCAGTTTGCTATTTACACCGCGATATTACGTGCCGCCATTCTATCAGCCCGGGGTGGTGATGGTAGGATATGGCGGGTACGGCAATAGTTACCGCGAAGCTGTGGGGCAGTATCAAACTCGCTACCAAGCCCCGCCTCCGGCTGTGAGAAACCGTCAAGTTTTAAGGACGACGGGCCGCTTGCGATCGCCCACATCGAACGTGCCCTCGCGGAATCCAGCAGCGCCCGGGGCGAATCGATCGACCGGTTCGGGTTACGGCGGCAACGATTTGAAGCGATCGCAGCAGGCACGTCCCAATCAAAACAGGCGCCAGCCCAGCTTTGGTAGCGGCAGGAGTTCTCGCCAACCGAGTCGCACTCGCTCTTCCGGGGGCGGCAGAAGGCGCTGACGAAAGAGATTGCCTTGCATCAGCAACCGATCTCGATAAAAAGTTGATTTTATCTATTCTGCTGATCCTACGCCGCCGCAGCTATTGACGGTGAGAAATTTGTGATAGTTGATGAGAGGGTTTGTGTTTCCCCAGACTCAAAAAATATGTGATTTAATTGCTACATTGATATTTGTAGGTAACAAGTATGTTTCCACAACGCCCGTCAGGGGAAAGAAACCCTTTAGGATTTGATGAATTGATTGCGATCTTGGTGGCCTTCGGCACGATGGGAGCAATTTTCTTTTGGGTAACAGGCAGAAATCCCGATCGATTGAATGCCAGAAGTTGGCAATTTCCAGCGGTTTTCTCTCAACCTGCTGCTGCGCCCGACAATCTGAAAATATTAACGCCTGTGCCGCCGAGTTCGGATGTGCGATCGCCCGCTACAATCCTGCTTCCTTCGCAACCGGATATCGTCCCTGTGCCACCTTTAGGGCCGGTTTTACCAGTATTTCCTCCGATGGGGACGATCGTTGTTCCCCAAACGCCAATTGGGCGCGAGACAGTCCCTCCAGTCATTATCAAACCGAAAGCAGCTAAACCAAAGGTTGGCGCCGTTAAATTGTCCGATGTTCCTGAAAAATATTGGGCGCGTCCCTTTATTGTCGCTTTAGTCGATCGCAAAATCTTTACTGATGTCACCGACAACAAGTTTCGACCTGACGAACCGATGACGCGAGCCGAACTAGCGCGCTTAATTCAGGGAATGGCCGACAAAGAACTGCGGCGAAAACCAGTTGAGTTTAAAGACGTGAAAGACAGCAGTCCGGCCGCCAGTGCGATCGAACACAGCGTCAAAACTGGATACCTTAAAGGATACCCAGACAAAGCCTTCCGTCCCGACAAAGAAGTCCCCCGCGTGGAAGTAATCGCAGCTTTAGCTAGCGGTTTAAACCTGAAACCGTCAGCAAAACCCAACCAAACATTACAAGTTTATACAGACAGGAAAAAAGTCCCAAAATGGGCAGTTAACAAAGTAGCAGCCGCGACGGAAGCGGGCATTGTTGTCAACCATCCGAAGCCCACACTTTTGCAGCCTAATAAAATAGCTACTCGCGCGGAAGTAGCAGCCATGGTTTACGAAGCTATGGCCAAAGAAGGCAAAGTACCTGCTAAGCCTTCTGAGGCTGTGATGAAGCCCGTAAAGGTGTCTAAATAAGATTTTGGGGCGCAGCCAAAGCCACGCCCCAGAATAAGATTTAATCGTTATGGTTTGATCGTGCGGACTTCAGTCCTTTATTCTGCCTTTCCCAGAACAAGATTTAATCGTTATGGTTTGATCGTGCGGAATTTAGTTTTTTATTCTGCCTTTTCTGAGGGCTGAAGCCCTCACTACGAACCTGGTGGATTAATCTTGAAACACCATAATGCTGCCAGAATAGCAAGCTACCCAAACCTGATTAGTTTCCGGATCGTAAGTAATCCCGATGGGACTTGAATTAACATTCACAGTTTGCAGCACCTTCAGATCGCTCGTCCTCACTTTGCTAACAGTATTCGATAAATAGTTAACCACATAAATCAGTTTTCCATCACCAGAAATCGTCATGCTGCGAGGTGCATTTCCAGTCGAAACTTTATCTACCACTTTACCAGTTGCCATGTCAATCTTTGCCACATTCCCTTCACCATTCAAAGTGGCATAAAGATACTTGCCATTGGGATCTATCGTCAAATGACGCGGCGCATTGCCAATATTTCTCAACCATTCTACCGAAAAGTCTAAGAGATTTACTTTCGCAATATCGGCAGAACCCATGACTGCAACATAGGCATTTTTCGAGTCTGGAGTGACCACAATACCCCGAGGATATGCACCCAGTTTTACTCGCTCAACTTCGCGGTTTTTCTTGATATCAACTACGCTCAAATCCCAACCGCACCAATTGGTAGCGAGCACGAAGCGATTGTCAGGCGAAACAGCATTAAATTTCGGAACCGCACCTACAGGAATTACGTTTTCTATTTTCAACGTTTCGGTATTGATGCGGTACAGGAAACTTTGGTCATGTTTTGCCGATGGAGAGCATCTATCACTCCCTGGATTGTCAAACCCCGCACCGTACATTTGATAGTTGGATATATAGGCATATTTGCCGTCTGTTGAAAAAGCAGCTTCTACGGGAGAACCCTGATAATTGCCTTTGAATTTAGAAAAGCCGAATTTAGACAAGTTTATTTTATCGGGAATGGTCTTGACTAATTTAAACTTCCTGTCGTAAACTGTGATTGTGTGGCTGTACATCATGTTTTGAGCAAAAAACAAACCCGCTCCTGAATAAACTATTGATTTCGGCGATATTTTGCCGTAGATAGTTTTTTTTAAAGTCATCTTTCCGTCAGTGTTTACAAGTCTTTTACCTGGTTCATTTTCTGTTTTTTCAGGAATTGAGGCGGGAGTTTCTGTTTTAAATGGTGGCAAAAAGGGTTCTTGAAATAGAGGTTCTTTTGGCTGGTTTTTAGTTAAATCTTCGAGTTTGTTGTTGTTTTCTGTGGCGCTAGGAGATGGGGAAGGTCGATCGCTCTTTGGCGATATTTCCCCCGCAGATTCATTGTCAGTGCTGGCGGCTTCCGGCTTACCTTTCAAGGCTGACAAGGTTTTAGGGCCGACAATGCCGTCAACTTTCAGGTTGTTTTCTGCTTGGAACTTTTTGACAGCAGCCTGGGTTACAGCGCCATAAAATCCTGTGGGCTGGCTACGAAAATACCCTGCGTCTTGCAGAGTTGTCTGGAGTTCGGTAACTTCCGCGCCTGAATCGCCTTTTTGCATTTTGATGGCGAGTGCGGGATTGACTATATTTAAAATTGTGAGACAGATTGTAAAGAAGAGTAAAGGAGTCGAGGCTAAATTTAGGTGCTTTGTCGAGTTGGGCGATCGAGTTTGAGCTGGGGGCGTTTCCCAAGTTTCAGCTAAATGCAGGTAAGCCAGTCCGTCCATAGTTTTTACCAGGTATTTTTGATGCTATGATACACCAGTTAACATTGATGAAAGAGAAAATCTCATTATAATTAAACCTAGGGTGAAATCTTCGAGCAGTTTTTAATGGTGTCAGCAAGTAGGAGCGATCGACTAATGTTGAGTGAGGAACAAACAACCGCAGCATCAACAACCAAAGAATCCCGCCAGACGGTGCTGTGGGAAGATGACGGCGGGCTTTGCCAGCGGGCTTGGGTAGAAATTGATTTAGCAGCTTTAACTCACAATGTAAAACAGCTTAAAAATCTCCTATCTCCCCAGACTGAACTGATGGCAGTTGTGAAGGCGGATGCTTACGGGCACGGTGCGATCGCAGTTAGTCAAACAGCATTGCAAGCAGGTGCTAGTTGGCTGGGTGTGGCGACGATTCCCGAAGGCATAGAATTGCGGGAAGCTGGGATAGAAGCGCCGATTTTGCTGTTGGGGGCAACTAATACAGCGGCACAGGTAAAGGCGATCGCCCAATGGCACTTGCAGCCCACTATTTGTACTGCCAAACAAGCCCTGATCTTTTCGGAAGTTCTCGTCAGTCTCGATCGATCTTTGCCCGTTCACGCTAAGTTAGACACGGGAATGTCTCGCTTGGGTACTTCTTGGCAGGAAGCAACAGAATTTGTGCAATTAGTCAATGGGTTGCCGAATTTAAAATTAATCAGCATTTACTCCCACTTGGCGACAGCCGATAGTCCGGATACTGCCGTGATGAGAGAGCAACAGCAACGGTTTAAATTGGCGATCGCGCAAATCCAAACAGCAGGAATTAACCCGCGCCTCCTCCACTTGGCAAATTCTGCTGCCGCCCTCACAGACCCCGATTTGCATTACGATTTAGTGCGCGTCGGTTTGGCTACCTACGGTCTTTATCCTGCTCCTCACTTGCAGGCGATCGCTTCTTTGCAGCCCGCAATGCAGGTAAAAGCCCGGGTAACGCAGGTGAAAACAATTGCAGCAGGCACTGGCGTCAGTTACGGCTATCAATTTATTGCCTCGCGGCAGAGACAGATTGCCGTAGTTGGTATCGGCTATGCAGATGGAATTCCGCGCAATCTTTCTAATAAAATCCAGGTTTTAGTTAGGGGCAAATTTGTGTCGCAAGTCGGTGCTGTGACGATGGATCAATTAATGCTCGATGTCACCGATATTCCAGATATAGAAGTCGGGGAAGTAGTGACGCTGCTGGGAAAAGATGGAGAAAATCAAATTACTGCTGACGATTGGGCAGAAATTTTAGAGACAATTTCGTGGGAAATTCTCTGCGGTTTTAAACACCGATTGCCCAGAGTGGCAGTAAACTCTTAACTGTTTTTAGATGACTTTAGCTCTCTCGACAGTCCGGCAGTCCGGCAGGGGTTTTAACCCCTGCCTCATAACAAAAGTCGGTTTAAACCGACTCAAGAGTTTGAGCGATAAAATTATTGATTTTAGTCCTCAGTCCGGCAGTCCGGCAGGGGTTAAAACCCCTGCCTCATAGCAAAAGTCGGTTTAAACCGACTCAAGAGTTTGAGCGATAAAATTATTGATTTTAGTCCTCTTTTAGAGGACTTTCGCTCTCTCGACAGGGGTTGAAAACCCCTGTCGGACTCTCGGAATGAGGGAGAAGATTGAGACTGCAATTACCCATGCCCAACCACCAATTACCAATTATTAATATGACAGCGACTAGCACAATTATACTAATAGCTCAAACCTTGACGGCGCAGCTAAATGCAGAAAGAATACAGGCGATGCAAGTAGCCCAAGAATTAACGAAAAAATTCGTAGAATTGGGGTTTAAAGTTGTACCTCAAATGCTGTGGGCGATCGGCATTTTGTTAATTACGCGATTTGCGCTCGACGTTGCCGGGCGCGTGACTCGCCGAGCTCTGGGGCGCACTGAAGCCACGCTGCGGAAATTCTTGGTTCAAGCTGCGGAAATTGTGATTTTGATAGTCGGCGTAGTCGCCGCTTTGAATCAGTTGGGAATTCAAACTACTAGCGTGGTGGCTGTTGTGGGTGCGGCGGGTTTGGCGATTGGTTTGGCGTGGCAAAATACTCTATCTCACTTTGCTGCTGGGGTAATGTTGATTAGTTTGCGGCCTTTTGAAGTCGGAGATGCGATCGAAGCTACGGATGTGAAGGGAGTGGTGGATAGCATCGGGATTTTTTCCACAACCGTCGTGACGGACGATCGCATAAAAATTATTGTCCCCAACAATCAGTTGTTTAACGGTACACTGAAAAATACCACGGCCATGGGAACGCGGCGGGTGGACTTGAAAATCGATATTGGCGATCGGCCGATCCGTCCAATGATGGCCCAGTTGCTAGAAATCGCCCATTCTCACCCCTTGGTTTTGGAAAATCCGCCCCCGACTTGTTTGGTAGCCGAGATCACTCCAGAGACAACTATTCTATCTCTCCGGCCCTGGTGCGCGTCGGTTGCCTACGAACAAGTGCGATCGCAAATTCAAGAACAGGTCAAAGAAGCAATGAATGCCCACAAAAATCAAGCACAATAAATCTAAATAAAACTTGCGCGCGCGGCACTATCGACCCAGTTTATGAGTAAATGTCTGATCGCCCAACGCCAAACTTTTTCTAAAAAATGGATTTCTTTCGGTCAGTTATAATCAATCCAAAATCTAAAATCTAAAATCTAAAATGAGTAATTGGTCTCCCCAACAAATTTTGCAAGAACCGGGCGTCAGAATGTCCGCCACCGAGAAACAAACAATTCTCAGCAAATTTCCGCCTCCCGACAAAGACGGTAAAATTTATGCCGACGCGATTTTTGAAGGCGGCGGGGTGCGCGGAGTGGCGTTTTTAGGAGCACTCAGATGCTGCCACGATTTGGGCATCCGCTGGCGAAAACTGGCCGGTACTTCTGCGGGTGCAATTACTGCCGCAGTATTGGCAACAGACTTGTCAATGGACGACTTAGAGGAGTTGTTAGGGCAGCTCGATTACAGCATATTTTTAACTCAAAAAAACAGTCCTCTAATTTTAAACGGCGACCCAGCAGACGACTTGCAATCTCCAGCTTGGACGCTGCTTTTCCTAACAATTAGCCGCCAGATGGGAGAATATTCTGCCCAGCCTTTCCGGCAGTGGCTGGAAGCAACGCTTAGTAAAGGTCACTTGCACACTTTTGCCGATGTCAAACAACTGGTAAAAGACCGGGAATTAAAAGTAGTAATCTCCAACCTGACTCGCGGTGAAATGTTAGTCATACCCGATGACTTGCGGCGGCAAGAATCGGCAGATTCCGATGCTTTGTACCAGCAGTTGCAGCTAAAAAGCCCCGAAGATTTTAGCGTGGCTGAAGCGGTGCGGCTGTCGATGAGCATTCCGCTATTTTTCGAGCCGGGAAAACTGGGCAATGACTTAATTGTCGATGGTGGAATTCTCAGCAATTTTCCGCTGTGGATTTATGACAAACAATCTGTCGGTTCGACTCCCGCGGTGCCCCGCTGGTTTACCTTTGGGTTTCGATTAGTTGATACTGGCATTGAGAACCAAATTAAGATTAACAATCCGGTGTCGATGCTGGCGGCGATGTTCACAACCATGATGAAAGCAAGAGACCGCTATCACCAGCGGGAAATGGATAAAGGCAGGGTGATTAATATTGATGTGACTGAAGCTGCGGTGACGACGACGGATTTTAATCTTGATGGCGATCGCAAGGCTAAGTTGTACCGATTGGGGTATTTGTATACTAAGAGGTTCTTTTTGAGTTCTAACTTTAGTTGGGAAAAGCACTTGAAGGCTAGGGGCTTTGGGGAGTAGGAGAGGGGGAGAGTGGGGAAATATGCCTTCCGCCTTCGACCAAAGGTATATAGGGAGAGGGATTGAAAAATTTTTGATTTAGGGGTTGGCAAGAGCCGGATGTGTGTGCTATAGTTAGTTACCGTCATCGTGGAGAGGTGGCTGAGTGGTCGAAAGCGGCAGATTGCTAATCTGTTAAGGGTGTTAACATCCTTCGAGGGTTCAAATCCCTCCCTCTCCGTTCTAAAAATATAACTGGTTCCCAGGCTGGAGCCTGGGAACCTATATCTAGAGGCTCTGCCTCGATGCCAAAAAGGGAGGCAGAGCCTCCGGATCAGCGTTACCAGGCTGGAGCCTGGTAACGAGCTAACGCAATTCTCGCATAAGATATACAAGGTTATCTTGAGTATCTTTGGTTATCTTATGGCAGATTTTGGGGAAGAACTGGGGAAGATTCAGCGTTACCAGGCTGGAGCCTGGTAACGAGCAAATAACGTAATTTTAGCGGCCTGTCTTCAACCCTTGGCAATGCGCGTGAGTGTTTGTATAGACGCGGTTTCAACCGCCCGGTCTTCTTAATCTAATCAAGTGCCTTGATTGCTTCGACAAATTGCCGCGAGATAAAAGGCAAAATCTCCTCATTCTTGCTATTCTCTTTACCCTCGGTAAATACAACCAACAAATACGGCCGCAAGCCCGATATTTCAATATAAGCAGCATCGTGACGAACTTGACTTGTCAGTCCCGCTTTTGACCACAATTGTGCTGACTCTGGTAATCCGCCGCCTAAAAAACCTGTAACTTGATTTTCAGGATCAGCTTCTAATTCTGCTGGTTCTAAACTGCGTTTCATTAAACCCATCATCTCTTGCGATGCTTTTGCAGAAACAGCTACGCCGCCGATGATACTGTGCACCAAACGTGCCGCGGCATTTGTGGTGAGCATATTTCTATTTTCCATTAATTCCCCCAGAAATGCTCGCTCGCGACCGTAGGGCCCATCGCACCAGGTTTTTTGATTGGCGTTAATGTTTTGTAATTCCGGCCAATCTAATGATTGAAGGTAGCGGTTGACGATGTTTCGCTGCTGTTTCCAAGTTTCAAAAGGGCCTGGTGATAATTCTGGGCCGCTGGTGGTGCCGGTGAGGGCGTCTACTACTAAACTGGTGGCGTCGTTGCTGGAATCAACTATCATATCTCGGATGGCGCGTTCTAATTCTGGCGATGTTTGAATCATGCCTTTTTGTGCCCATTCCCAGATGGCCACGAGGTAGAATAATTTGACGATGCTGGCGGGATAAATTCGTTCGGAAGCTCTAGCGCTAAAGCCTCGCGGTTGATATTTCCAAAATTCTTCTGCACTCAGCGCGCCGCCTGTGTTGACTCGCACTGGCGGATCGTAGACTATCCAGGTTATGGCTGTGCGATCGCCCTTCAATCCTGTAAATTCTGCCAGGGCGCAGTCTATAATGCTACTGCCGAGGGTTTCTAATTGTTCGTCTTTGTGGAAAAATGTCATGGTTAATGGCTGACTGCTGACGGTTAACGGTTAACGGCGGTTGGCTAATGGCAATAAATCGTAAAGTGCGAACAATTAATAGCAAACAATTAGCAATTAGCAATGGTCAATTATCAATTATCTGATGGTGTGGAGTACCGGGCGCGATCGCACATAAATATTTACGATTCCCCAAAGTGCGATCGATTAGCAACTCAAGCAGCCCTGGGACGGCATTTGCGCGTCCTTAACCAGAGCCCGAGCGATGTAAACTTGGATACAACCGCTGTGATGGTGAGGCTGTGCGAAGACGATTATCCGGGATGGCTGGATCTTCGAGATATTGAGTTGCTCGAAGTCACAGAAACATTGTATCATCCTCTGGTGCTTTCTGAGGCAGAAATCAGGGAAAAATTGCCGATCGCAATTACTTTCACTCGTGAGGCGATGCAGCAATCCAATTATTATCTTTGGGGCGGTACAGTCGGGCCAAATTATGATTGTTCGGGATTAATTCAAGCTGCTTTTGTCGCTGCGGGTATCTGGTTGCCGAGGGATGCTTATCAGCAGGAAGCTTTTACTAAGCCTGTTAGTTTGAGTGATTTAGAACCGGGAGATTTAGTATTTTTTGGGACAGCGGAAAAAGCCACTCATGTAGGATTGTATCTCGGAGATAATTGCTACATTCATAGTTCGGGAAAAGCCCAAGGTCGCGACGG
The DNA here is from genome assembly GCA_043767465.1 of Cyanobacteriota bacterium. Lineage (GTDB taxonomy): Bacteria > Cyanobacteriota > Cyanobacteriia > Cyanobacteriales > Microcoleaceae > Microcoleus. The sequence continues at coordinate 11,503 of JAYUGZ010000341.1, read as the reverse complement.
TATTGGTATTGATATTTTGTCGGAAAAGGGCGATGCAGTTAGTCGAGCTTATTATCAGCAATTGCGCGGATATGGTAAAGTTGTGGCAAGTTATCAATCTAGTTGTTAGTTATTGGTTATTCGTTACTTGTTCAACAACTAACCAGTAACAACTAACCAGTAACAACTAACCAATGACTAATAATTACTGATGTTATCGAATAAAAAAATGGACGCTGCATTATTTTTGGAAAAATTAGCTGCACAGCAGGCTGCCGATGAGATTGTTCTCGATGTTTCGGTAGTAGTGCCGGTGTATAATGAGGTGGAAAGTTTGCCTCATCTGATTGAGGCGATCGCCTCTGCGATTCAACCATCTGGACTCAGCTATCAAATTATTTGTGTAGATGACGGTTCTAAGGACGGTTCTGCTGACCTTCTCAAGCAATTAGCCAGCAGTCGCGATGACCTTTGTGCTGTGCTTTTGCGTCGCAATTACGGGCAGACTGCTGCGATGTCGGCAGGTTTCGATCGCGCGACTGGTCGTGCTATTGTTACCCTAGACGGCGATTTGCAAAATGACCCTGCTGATATTCCGATGTTGTTGGAAAAGTTAGATGAAGGCTACGATTTAGTTAGCGGCTGGCGGAAAAATCGGCAGGATAACACTATCAGCCGCCTGATTCCTTCTAAAATTGCCAACTGGTTAATCGGTCGCGTTACGGGTGTAAATTTGCACGACTACGGCTGTTCTTTGAAAGCTTATAAATCCGAGTTGGTGGCAGACTTGAATCTCTACGGCGAGTTGCACAGATTTTTGCCGGCTTTGGCATTTATTGAAGGGGCGAGAATTGCAGAACTGCCGGTGCGGCATCACGCCCGCCGTTTCGGTCAAAGCAAGTATGGGATTTGGCGGACTTTTCGGGTGTTGATGGATTTGCTAACTATTTCTTTTATGAAGAAGTTCCTAACTCGGCCGATGCACGTTTTTGGACTTTTGGGAATGAGTTCGATGGCATTCGGAACGGTTTTAGGGATTTATTTGACTTTCGTGAAATTGGGTCTCGGTCAAAGTATTGGTAATCGTCCTTTGCTGATTTTGGCTGTGGTTTTGTTGTTGACTGGTGTGCAGTTATTTTGTTTTGGTTTGCTGGCGGAAGTGATGATGCGGACTTATCATGAGTCGCAGGGAAAACCGATTTATCGAGTGCGTGAAGTGCTTGGTTCTAAGTGACTAAATGACTTTTTTATCTCCCCGATCACCCTGGCGTCCCCCTTAATAAGGGGGGGGAAAAGAGTATTTTCAAAGTCCCCCTTATTAAGGGGGATTTAGGGGGATCGAGACTTTGATACAAACGAGAAAGACAGAGGCGCTCAAAACTACTTTCTAACTCATTACTTTTTGAGCTTGGCGGAGAGATTGAATAGTGGCGATCGCGTGCTCCGACACTGCATCTATTTCTGCTGCGGTATTGAACCGCCCAATCCCAAACCGAATCGAAGCGTAGGCTAATTTGTCCGATCGCCCGATCGCTGCTAAAACATGAGAAGGAGATATTTTCGCCGAAGTACAAGCAGAACCCGAAGAAACCGCCGCCGCCGGTTGTAAACCCAACATCAACGCTTGACCGTCAACCCCACCTACACTAATATTCAGATTCCCAGGTAATCTCTTAGTTGCGTGACCGTTGAGAACAACATCACCCAATCCACTCAAATTTTCCCACAAACTCTGCCGCAAATTCACAACTCGTGCTGTTTCCGACTCCATTTCCGAAATTGCTAATTCTACTGCTTTGGCGAATCCGACTATTTGCGGTGGGTAGAGAGTGCCCGATCGCATTCCCCGTTCATGGCCTCCTCCGTGCATTTGTAGAGCTAGCTGCACTCTCGGCTTGTTGCGGCGGACGTACAGAGCACCAATGCCTTTTGGCCCGTAGATTTTGTGCGCCGTCAAGGACATTAAATCAATGTTCATCTCCTGTACGTCGAGGGGGATTTTGCCGATCGCCTGGGCCGCATCCGTGTGAAACAGAATATCATTTCCGCGACAAATTGATGCTATTTCTGCGATCGGCTGAATGACGCCAATTTCGTTATTAGCCGTCATCACAGAAACTAAAATTGTCTCAGCCCGAATCGCTTTGATCAAATCGCCTATATCAATCAGTCCGTCACTTTTCACTGGTAAAACAGTAATGTCAAACCCCAATTTTTCCAAATATGTACAAGGGTCAAGAATTGCATTGTGTTCTGTTTTTACTGTTATAATGTGCTTTCCTTTGCTGAAATAGGCTTCAGCGACGCCTTTAATCGCTAAATTATTTGCTTCCGTTGCACCGCTGGTAAAAACAATTTCTTCTGGGGAGGCATTGATCGCTTCTGCTATGGTTTGTCGCGATTGTTTAACCGCTGCTTCTGCTTCCCAGCCGTAGACATGGTTGATGCTGGCTGCGTTGCCGAATTGTTCGGTAAAATACGGCAGCATCGCATCAACTACCCGTTTGTCTACGGGGGTTGTGGCGTGGTTGTCGAGGTATATAGGACGTGCGGACATAGTGGATTTTTGGTTGAAAAAGGTGTTAGGTTTATTGTAGACGAACCCTTTGTTGTACCTCAAAACTTTATATTTAACAAATATTTGTGAAGATTTATGCGAGCTGACATTCAGGGATTAGAAATTACTGTCGGTGAGCTCAAGCACCTGTGCGGCGCGGGGCCCGATCGCGTATACCGGCCCGCGAGTGCGACTAAGTTTGCCAACGAAGCTTTGAAAACAGTCGGTTTAATTGTTTTGGTTCTAATCAGTTGTTGGCTGCTGGTGGCGATATTTCCTAGGGCTTATTTGGTGTGGTTGGCCCTGCACCTCGCTGCGATCGCCGGTTTGATCTTTGAGGATGCTTGGAAAATCTGGTGCAGCCAAAACAAACATTTAGTCAATCTTTTTGATGATGTCGATCGCTATAATGGTATAATTAGGGCGATCGAAATTAATGACCAGATCGAAGATGCTGGCAATGCGTTCGTCAAAATAGGCGATCGCTCAAAAGTGATTCAAGCCTTGAAGCTGATTAGAGAGGATTTAGTTCGAGCTTTGAAAACCGAGAGAATTCTCAGGGAAAACAAAAAATTTGTGGCGACTAACTCAGAACTGTTTGCCAATAATTTGACAACTTTGAATGCCCTCCAAATTAGCGATCCGGCTAGCGAACAAGGGCGATTGCTGAATGAAGCTTTGCACCTAGCTGTGGGAGTTCAAGCAGAAATGAAAAAGTTGCAAGATCGAAATGCTGCTAATTAAAAAAATGGAAAAGAAGACGGCGGTTTAAACCGCGTCTACACAAACTAATTGGGCCTCCGCGGAATGAAGAGAATAACTTAATCTTAGCCAAATACGGTGCAGTTAAAAAGCTAATTTTCCCCCGCACACATCAGTTAATTGATAACTATCATAGTCTCGGCGATGCGATGTCACGGATCGCTGCGCTAACCCTAAGATATCTCTTCGGACATTAGCGTTAACCCAACCATATTGAATTTTAACTGCCCGTTCTTAACCGGCGTCCGGCGCGTGAGTGTCTGTATAGACGCGGTTTCAACCGCCCGGTCTTTTTGGTAGCAACGCGCACCAACCGTGAAGCGATCGCACTCAGACACATTTTAAAATTCATGAATCATGATAATTGTTAAGAAATATCATAATTGTAAATTTTTACCTGTTACGTAACAGGTAAGGATATCTTGGAAAGGTGACGTTAACAACCAGGTCAGTATGTCTTCCGCTAAACCCAAGATTATAGTTCTCGATGACGATCCCACCGGTTCTCAAACCGTGCACAGTTGCTTGCTGCTGACACGTTGGGATGAAGAAACCCTGCGTTTGGGACTGCGGGACAAGTCCCCGATTTTTTTTATACTGACAAATACTCGATCGCTAACTCCCGAAAAAGCAGCCTCCGTCACCCGCGAAGTGTGCCAAAATCTCAAAAAGGCGATCGCGATCGAAGAAATCGCAGACTTCCTAATCGTTAGCCGTTCCGATTCTACCCTGCGCGGCCACTATCCGATCGAAACCGACGCGATCGCCGAAGAACTCGGCCCCTTCGACGCTCATTTTCTAATTCCCGCCTTTTTTGAAGGAGGCAGAATTACCCGCAACAGCGTCCACTACCTAATGGTTAACAGCGTCCCAACGCCTGTTCACGAAACCGAATTTGCCAAAGATTCAGTCTTCGGCTACAGTCACAGTTACCTGCCAGAGTATGTAGAAGAAAAAACCAAAGGTCGCATCCACGCTGATGCAGTCGATCGCATTTTACTCGCAGACATCCGCTACGGAAGTTTAGATCGACTGATGGATATGACAGACAATCAATGTGCAGTTGTTGACGGCGAAAGCCAAGGCGATTTAAACACATTTGCCAAACATATTCTCGATGCAGTCAGTCACGGCAAAAAGTTTTTATTCCGCAGTGGGGCGAGTATTTTAACTTCCTTAGCTGACCTCGGCCCGCAGCCAGTAGCAGCCGACGAAATGGCAAAATACGTGAGGGACGGCAAACCGGGTGCAGTAATAGTTGGTTCCCACGTTAAAAAAACGACCGATCAATTAGAACGCTTGTTAGAAGAACCCAATACAGTTAGCATTGAAATAGATGTATCTCACTTGCTAGAAGATTCGCCAGAGTATCGCGCCCAAATCCTGGATGAAATTCTCGAAAAAGTCCACAATGCTCATGACGAAGGCAAAACACCTGTAATTTTTACCAGCCGCAAGGAACTACAATTTGAAAACGCAGAAATCCGCTTAAAATTTGGCGCTGCTGTTTCTGATTTGTTGATGGATGTCGTGCGGGGAATGCCTGCGGATATCGGATTTTTAATTAGCAAGGGCGGCATTACTTCCAACGATGTTTTGAGTACCGCTTTGTCGCTGAAAAGTGTCAGACAAATCGGTCAAATTATCGCAGGTTGTTCGGTGGTAAAAACTGAGTCAAACCATCCTCTGTTTCCGGATTTGCCTGTGGTTCTGTTTCCGGGAAATGTGGGAGATAGCCATGCTTTGGCTACGGTTTACAAGCGGCTGAGCAAGCATTCTAGCTAGTAGAATCCCAGATTAACGCAGATGAATTGAGTTCCGGTCAGGGGGGACAATATTCATCTGCGGTGGGTGTTGAGCCACTCGACGGCAACGACAAAAAAATTATCACCTACCTTCTACTTGCCAAAACCGTCCAAATATGCTATTTTGAGGGGTTGGCATTTAAATAAAATAAATCGCCCGCTCTCCAAAAAGCCCTTGAGCAGCCGTTTTCACAAAATGAAATTTAGGAAAAAAATTAAGCCCGATTCTCTACATATAGGGCCTCGACAGCAACCAATACTGCTACCAGTAGTGTTTGTTTGTTTTACCAGCCAAAATTTTAAAATTAAGTAAAAATTTTCACATAGTAATTTTTAGCTGAAAGGATTAGCATATAAGGGTGACAGAACATTATCATCCACTAAACTCATTAAAAAGCGGCCATTGGTTCAAGCTGATCTGTGGGGCAAGTTTTCAACACCTGCCGTCGGTTCGGAATCTCACATTGGCTTACACCTTAGCAGGTGCTGACTGTATCGATGTCGCGGCAGATCCCGCCGCCGTCGCAGCAGCGAAAGAAGCCCTACAAGTTGCCAGCGAATTACAGGTAAGAACTCAAAACCGCAGATTTGGCGGCACAGGTTTGCCCTGGCTGATGGTGAGTTTAAACGATGGGGAAGACCCGCATTTTCGCAAAGCCGAATTTAACCCAGCCGATTGTCCGGCGGACTGCTGGCGGCCCTGCGAAAAAATATGTCCAGCCGAAGCAATAGTTTTTCCGAGTGCTGGTGAGGGTTTTTCCGGGGTGATAGACCAGCAGTGCTATGGCTGCGGTCGCTGTCTGCCTGTTTGTCCGAGCCAATTAATTTATACTCGTTCTTACGTGTCTGCTCCCGCTGCGATCGCACCTTTAATCTTGCAATCCGGTGCGGACGCCCTAGAAATCCACACGCAAGTAGGCAGAGAGGCAGATTTTGCGCGACTTTGGTCGAGCATAGCTCCCTGGGTAGATCAACTCAAAGTAATAGCAATTAGTTGCCCCGATGGAGATGGTTTGATTGATTATTTGCGGACACTCTATCAAATAATTTCCCCCCTTCCTTGTCCCCTAATTTGGCAAACCGATGGTAGGCCGATGAGTGGAGATATTGGAATAGGAACTACTAGAGCCGCGGTCAAACTCGGTCAAAAAGTTTTGGCTGCCCAGTTGCCGGGATACGTGCAACTTGCAGGCGGCACTAATGCTCATACTGTCAGCAAACTCAGAGCCGGCGGACTGCTGTTGGATGGCGGGAAAAATTTGTCTGTTCCCCCTGTCCCATACATTGCAGGTGTAGCTTACGGCAGCTATGCCAGGGTTTTGCTGTCGCCAATTTTAGAACAATTAGAAACCATGCAGACCGATCGAGCTTATGCCATTCCGGTCGCAGCCGAAGCTCAAACACCTCGGTTGACTCAGCTCGAAGCCGTCCCAGAACTTCTCTCGGAGGCGGTGAGTTTAGCTCGTTCTCTAGTTTCCCAGATCAAAAGTCAGTTGACAGTTGACAGTTGACAGTTGACAGTTGTCAGTTGTCAGTTGTTAGTTGTCAGTTGTTAGTTGTCAGTTGTTAGTTGTTAGTTGTTAATCAAAAAAAAACTGATAACTGATAACTAACAACTGTATTTTGCGATTTCGCGATCGCACTTGCGACCTCAGAAACCCGGTTTCTTACTATATTTCTCGTTCCTAGACGCAAAACTCGTAGAAACCGGGTTTCTCGTCACCGATGCGTAAACAGACAACAGTCCACTGACAACAGTCAACTGTCCACTGACAACAGTCAACCGTCCACTGACAACTGTCAACTGTCCACTGTCAACTGTCAACTGTTAACCGAACACACCGAGGCGAATGCAGATTACAGACGACCTCAACAGACTATTAGACATCGTGCCAGACGAGATCCGGCAGCCCCTAGAGCAGCACCCGCAGCGCAACAATCTCATTGAGATTGTAATGGACTTGGGCCGCCGACCAGAAGCTCGTTTTCCATCCTCGGCCGAACATCTTTCCCAAACACCGATTACCAAAGCAGACCTCAGCTATTGCATCGATCGAGTCGGCAGCTTCGGCGGCGACAATCGAGCCGGCATCGAGCAAACCCTGCACCGAATTAGCGCCATGCGCAACCGCAGCGGCGAGATTATCGGCTTGACATTGAGGGTGGGCCGCGCTGTGTTCGGGACGATCGGGATTATCCGCGATTTAGTGGAAACCGGTCAATCAATTTTGATGCTCGGCCGCCCGGGAGTTGGCAAAACCACGGCCCTGCGGGAAATTGCCCGCGTGCTCGCCGATGACTTGGAAAAACGGGTGGTAATCATCGACACCTCCAACGAAATTGCTGGAGATGGAGATATCCCGCACCCAGCGATCGGCAGAGCTCGCAGAATGCAAGTTTCGCGTCCCGAACTCCAGCACCAAGTCATGATCGAAGCAGTGGAAAACCATATGCCGCAAGTCATCGTGATTGACGAAATCGGTACGGAATTAGAAGCTTTGGCCGCTCGGACGATCGCAGAAAGGGGCGTGCAATTGGTCGGTACCGCCCACGGGAACCGGATCGAAAACTTGATGAAAAATCCGACTCTGGCCGATTTAATCGGGGGCATCCAAGCGGTGACGCTGGGAGATGACGAGGCCCGGCGCCGCGGTTCTCAAAAGACTGTTTTGGAACGCAAATCACCGCCAACTTTTGAAATTGCGATCGAAATGCTCGAACGCCAGCGCTGGGTAATCCACGAACGAGTCTCAGATTCGATCGACAGTCTGCTGCGGGGACGCGAACCCAACCAGCAAACCAGAAGCGTCAGCGAGACTGGAGAAGTAATTATCGAGCGCGAGTCGGCCGCTCCCCCGGCGCGGTTCCCCGGCATCTCAGCTTCGGGCGGCCCGGCTGCGGTATCAGCAATGCGGCCAGTCACACCGATTTCTGGGTGGCGGAGTGCCGGCAAAATGGTGCCGATGCCCCCTCAAGGCGAAAAATTGGCTGCTGCTGCTAACAGCGCCCCGGTGCTTCCTGAGACTCGGTATTTCGAGCAGTTGCTCGAAGAATCCCTGTCTGTCGAACCGGTACCGCAGCACCGGGGTCGTTATTCCCAGAATGTCGGCCCTAACGGCGAAGATTTGCCGCTCCACGTTTATCCTTACGGCATAGCTCGCCACCAGCTCGAACAGGTGATTTCCACCCTGAACTTGCCGGTGCAGTTGACTAAGGATATTGAAAGTGCTGACGTGGTTTTGGCTTTGCGATCGAACGTGCGCAACCAGTCGAAATTGAGGCACTTGGCCAAAACTCGCCAAGTTCCCCTGCACACAATCAAAGCTGGGACTATTCCCCACGTAGCGAGAGCTTTGCGGCGCCTGTTGGACATGGACGACCCGGGCACCCCGGAAGTGGCAGACCTCGCCTTATTCGCCCGCAGCGGTACTTCTGACGAGCTCGAAGCTCTCGAAGAAACCCGCTTAGCAGTCGAGCAAATTGTGATTCCCAAGGGACAGCCGGTGGAACTTTTACCCCGTTCTCCTGATGTCCGCAAAATGCAGCACGAACTTGTGGAACACTATCACCTAAAATCCAACAGTTTTGGGGAAGAGCCCAACCGCCGCCTGCGGATTTTTCCAGCTTAAAAAGTTCTATACGCAGCATCTCTATACGTAGGGTGTGCCTGGACGCACCCTACCGCTAGAAGGCAGAAGGTAGAAGGCAAACGGCATATTTTTTGGATGCTACTTTCACTTTTCTACCTTTTGCCTTTGATATCATCTAAGTTAAATTAACGATCGTTTTTGTAGTTGGGTTCACTGCCTCGACCCGAATCTTGCAGTCGAGCGACCGGAGATGATATTATTTCCGTTGGTCTGATTTTTGTCTGTGAGTGCGATCGGCTTAATTCCCCATTACCAATACCCCATTACCAACGCCCCATCATAACAGATTATACCTGAGTTCATTTACCAGAGTTGACATGAATGATGCACAAATTCAGCTATTTATTCAATTAATTGCAGCTCACACGGGTTTACTAATTCGCCCGCAAGATCGATCGGCTTTCTGTCGAAAAATTTTGAATCGGATGAAAGCTGTAAAAATAATATCACCCGAAAAATACTATAAAATTTTAACCGCTGCGAGTCATGAAAGTCAAACCGAATGGCGAGAATTAGCGCTGTTGCTAACAACGAACGAAAGTTATTTCATGCGAGACAAAGGACAGTTTTCGCTCCTGGAAAAAGTGATTTTGCCGGAATTGATAGCACACAAAAAAAGCATATACGAGAAATTGGGAATTAAGCCAACACTGCGCATCTGGAGTGCCGGCTGCTCGACAGGTGAAGAACCTTATTCTTTAGTGATTCTTTTAAAACAGCTAATTTCTGATTGGGACAAATGGAATATTTTAGTTTTAGGTACTGATATTAATCAATCAGCCCTAGAAAAAGCGCAGCGGGGAATTTATAGCCCTTGGTCGTTTCGCTTAGTTGACCCGGAACTGCAAAGGCAGTATTTCGATCGGCGGAAAACTGAGTGGCAAATAGACCCAAAATTGCGTCAATTGGTCAGATTTAGCAGTGTAAATTTAGTAACAGATAATTTTCCTAATATTTACACAGATATTCATAACATCGATTTGATTTTGTGCAGAAATGTTTTTGTTTATTTTGAAAATAAGTATATTTTACAGGTATTGAAAAAGTTTGCCAAGACGCTGAGATCTGGAGGATATTTAATGACTGGTCACGCTGAAGTTCACAGTCACGTGATGAACGAGTTTCAACCAAAGGTTTTCCCGGAATCGGTGGTTTATCAAACCAAGAATGTCCTAGACGAGGAACAAGCTAAAATAAATTTTTTGAGGGAGCAGAAATCTAAAGCAAAATCGGCATTTCGAGGATCTCGAAATAAAGGAGAATTGGGCGAAACTAGCGGTCAGTTCCTAGGGCAGGGGACGCTGCCAGCTAGTTTTGGTAACGGCTATTTTGGGCAAATAGAGTCACTGTTGGCGGCAGGTAGCGGCAGCGAAAAGATACTGCGAAATCGCTATGTCGAGGGCGATATAGTGAGCAACAAAGTGTCTGGTTTACTGGCAGCACCCGCAGCAGAAAAAGCCGATCACCCAACGTCTAAAATGCTGATTTTAGAGGCAAAAGCTTGTTTGAAAAATAAAGCTTATCTGGAGGCGATTCACAAAGCAAAACAGGCAATAGACCTGCAAGCTCATAATTTTGATGCTAATTATTTGCTGGCTCAAATTTATGCAAATTTGGGCCAGTATTCTCAGGCGATTGAATACTGCAATCGAGCGAGCCAAGTAAATACAATGTCAGTGTTTCCTTATTATTTGCAAGCTCAAATCGCTGAAGAACAAAATGATTTGGAAACAGCTAAGTTTTTTATTAAAAAAACGATTTATCTTTGCCCGTCTTTTGTTTCGGCTTATCTAGAACTCGGGAATATATACAATAAAGAAGGTAAGTTAAATAAAGCTATTAAAATGTACAATTCATCTTGCGAAATTCTTAAAAAACTCCCGCCCCATACTCCGATCGAGCAACAGGGAAAAATGACAGCGACTCAATTATTGATGGAGATCAAAAAAAAACTGGTAAAATTGTACAGCGAACCAAACTGACGCGCCGGGAAAATCTAAACACCGGGTTTTTTTGTACGTGTCTCGCTGGCAAAACCTATACGATCGCAAAAACCAGTTTTTTCGCAAGTCCTACTAGATAAAGTGTCAAGGTAAATATGGAAACTAAGCCGTATCTTATATTTGAACAGAACGGTTTGCTGTGCGGTGTAGAAGTCGGCTGTGTTCGGGAAATTTTCTTTTTGCCGGAGTTGACACCGATCGCCCAAGCGCCTCAAGATATTGTTGGGGCGATCGATCTCAGGGGCGAAATTCTGCCCGTGATGGATCTAAATCTCCGCTTTGGGTACGTTTGGCAGGAGTATTCTGTGACAGATAGTGCGATCGTCATAGAATGGCAAGAGGTTCGACTTGGCATCATTGTCGATCGAGTTACCGAAGTTAAGCAGATCCCCGCAGAGTCAATAACTCCCCAGCTATCTTACGGGCGAGAGCAGCCATTCGCGATCGATCGTTTTTTAGCTGGATTCGCCCGCTGTGACGCCGATATTATCATGCTGATCGATCTCGATCGCCTAATTCGATATTCTCCCGACAAAACAGAGGCCAAAATCCCAGTTTCTGCGGTAGGAAGCCAGCTAGAAGCGCCTGTTTTGCAGTTAGAAATAGAGCCAAAATTGTTAGCGGAAAATCCTCAAGTTTTAAGCAAGCCTCATGTTTTTTGTGCGAATGCTACGCCGGAAGAAAAGGCAATTTTTCGAGAGCGGGCTCAGAATTTGAGGCTCCAAGGCGATCGCGAAAATTCTGCCG
>JAYUGZ010000340.1:0-1853 GCA_043767465.1 Cyanobacteriota bacterium | reverse complement strand
AAGGTTTTGGGTTGCCGATACTGGAAGCGATCGCCTGTGGCTGTCCAGTGATAGCCTGTACAAATAGCTCAATTCCTGAAGTGGCGGGTCAAGCAGCTTTGTATGTGAAATCTGAGGATGTTGAAGAACTAAAAAAGGCACTAATTGAAGTTCAAAAGCCTGATATTCGCCAATCATTAATTTCTGCGGGTCTGGAACAAGCTAAAAAGTTTTCTTGGTCTGAAATGGCTACAAAAGTTAGTTCGGCTTTGATAGCAGCTACTGAAATCGCTGCTAAAAAATCTGTGGCTGCACCCGTTTCTATAACTGACTTAATCAGCATTGCTGAGCAGTATAAGAGAAACTCTTTAGACAAATCTGCATTAGCAAATGTCCGCCAAGCTAGAAAACAAATTGCTGAAATATGGTTGAATTTACCTACTGAACAACTTACCAGCAGCTATGCAGGTGATACAGGAAAACTTCACCAATTACTGCTAAATAGCGAAATCAAAGATGAATCGCTAACCCACGCAGAACAGACTTTTGTTAACGAATTAGTAGCAAATATTGCCAAAGGATTTAGTAACCCGAAAGCGATCAATTACCTGCTAGCAGCTATGCTGTACCGACGCGCCGATCAATTGCAGATTAAGTACGATCGCGCTCAAATACCTAATTGGTTTGCCAATGACTATCTCAAATTCATGTTTGGCAGCCCCAACCTGTTCCAAACAGTTGGAGAAGCCGACAATTACTATCAATTCATCCAGGATTGGGTGAATTACATCCATAGCAATATTTTCAAAAATCCCGAATCACAACTTTGGCAAAATATTGCTTTCTTTTTCTCCCAAGCTGCTAACTTTATCCCGCTGTACTTCACAACGGCTAACCTGCGCGAACTTTACACCAAACGGGCAGAAATTATCGAGTTTTCGTTAAAAAGTCGCGGTAGTTCCATTGATTGTATCTTCCCAGGTCGATCGCCAAATCGGACAAAAATCCGCCTCGGCATCATCAACGATCATTTCACCCCCCAAACCGAAACCTTCGCCACCATCCCGGTTTTCGAGCATTTAAACCGATCCCAATTCGAGATTATTCTCTATGCACTCAACACCAACGGACACCCATTAGAACAGTATTGCCAAAGTCGCGCCGACAAGCTAGTTACACTCCCCCAAGACTTTGCCTCCCAAGTCCAAACAATCCGCGCCGATGACTTAGATATCCTGTTCTTCGGTACAAATTTAACTGCTGTTAACAAACCGCTGGTTTCACTAGCAATGCACCGTTTAGCGCGGGTACAAACGACATCTTTCTGTTCCCCGACTACCACGGGAATCAGACACATGGATTACTACATTGCCGGAAAATTTACGGTTCCTGATGCTAGTTATCAAGAACAATATCGCGAACAATTAGCCGTTATGGAAGGCAGCGGTTTTTGTTTCAAATATGCAACGGAATCGGAAGTGGCTACAGTTAAACCTACTCGCCAAAGTCTGGGGATTGACGACAACACAACAGTTTTTATCTCCGGCGCAAACTTCTACAAAATCCTGCCGGAGTTGAGAGAAACTTGGGTTAAGATTTTAGCGGCAGTACCTAATTCAATCTTGATTTTATATCCCTTTGGCCCGGCTTGGACTCGCACTTATCCAGCTACACCTTTTGTCAATAATCTGAATGCTATCTGCGCTAAATACGGCGTGAATAACAATCGTTTGCGGTTCGTAAAACAATTGCCTAATCGCGCGGATGTGAAAGAGTTTTTGCAGCTAGCAGATGTTTATCTCGATTCCTATCCTTACGCTGGGGCGACATCGTTAATCGATCCTTTGCAAGTAGGATTACCGACGGTGGTTGTG
>JAYUGZ010000339.1:0-1854 GCA_043767465.1 Cyanobacteriota bacterium | reverse complement strand
AAATCACTGGCATCGAACATTTTATCAAGTTTGGCGCTGCTGAAGGACGCGAAGTTACACCATTTATTAAGTCTGGCGATTCAACTTTGCCGAATGGCGTGGCTGCTGGAGATACTACCCAAAATTCAACGGTTTTGTGGACGCGCAGCACAGTTCTTGGTAATGTTGTCTTTGAATATTCCACCGATCGCAATTTCGGCAATATTCTCGGCACTCTCACGAATACAGCCACCGATATCACCATGCCGGTGAAAGTCCAACTGACGAATTTAAAGGCAGCAACTCAATATTTTTATCGAGTGCGCGATGCCGCTGGAACTTCAGCCGTCGGACAATTTCGCACTGCTGCTGAATTGGGAAGTCGCCAAGGTTTACGATTTGGGGTGGCTGGGGATTGGCAAGGTCAACTAACTCCTTTTCCGGCGATCGCAAATGCAGCAGAACGCAATCTCGACTTTTTTGTTCGCATCGGCGACAGCGCTTATGTAGACGATTTATCGCCGGATTTACCAGGAGTCAGACAACCGAAAACTCTTGAAGAGTTCAGCACCAAGCAGAACGAAGTTTACTCTCAGCGTTATGGCCTCAATACTTGGGCTAATTTGCAGGCTTCCACCAGCATCTATTCTACCTGGGACGACCACGAACTCACCAATGATTTTGCCGGAGGTGCAGCGCCTGCTGAGTCGCCTCAGAAGGAAGGAATTTTTGGGACTGGGGGAGGCTTTGTCAACGATACGCCTGTATTTGACGATGCTTTGCGAGCATTTCAAGCCTACAATCCCGTGCGAGACGATTTTTACGGTAATACGGGTGACTCTCGCACTGCTAACGAACAGAAGCTTTATCGCTACAATACCTACGGTAGTGATGCCGCTACATTTGTGTTAGATTTGCGCTCTTTCCGCGATAATTCCTTAAAAAGTATTCCGGAAACTTCCGACCAGGCTACTGTTAATAAGTTCCTCAACGATGCCTTTACACCGAATCGTACAATGTTAGGGGCGGCGCAACTTCAGGATTTGAAAAATGACTTGCTGAAATCACAGCAAAATGGCATCACTTGGAAGGTGATTATGTCAAGCGATCCGATTCAAAACTTTGGCATTCCCGTTGCAGGCGATCGCTGGGAAGGTTATGCGGCTGAGCGAACAGATTTGCTGCGTTTCATCAAAGAGAATAACATCAAAAATGTGGTTTTTGCCACTGGAGATTTTCACGGCTATGTCGTGAATAACCTCACCTATCAAGAAGCAGCAGGTCAGCCGCAAATCCCCACGGATGTGATTGATGTAATGACGAGTCCTGTTGCAATTCAGTTGAATATTGGTCAAGGCCCATTTGCCGCCCCCTTTGGCACAGCAACAGTTGCTTTTACGCCCGCCGCCCTCCTGCCACAATCTGAAAAAGATCGCTATAATTCATTGCCAACAAGGGAACAAAAAGATGCCTTTGTCCGCAATATTTTGGATACTCGGACAGCGCCGCTCGGATACGATCCAGTAGGTTTAGAAGGTTCTGGGATTGACGCTAAACTACTTCAGGGGCAATATTTAGGAGTGCATACCTACGGCTGGAATGAGTTTGAAATCACCCCTGGGACGCAGCAGTTGCTGGTCACGACTTACGGTGTTGAACCCTACACCCAGGTGCAACTTGATGCCAATCCACAGACAATTATCAATCAAAAGCCGTTTATTGTGAGTCAGTTTGTGGTTAATCCCAAGTAGTTGCATGGCTCGCTTTCCTAAAAAAGGCTAGGATTAAACAGGGATAATCTTTATTTTCGGAATCTCAGCTCTGGTTGAATTTTAGGATGAGAATTATTCCCAAAAAAGATTGGACGATGCTCAG
>JAYUGZ010000338.1:0-4726 GCA_043767465.1 Cyanobacteriota bacterium | reverse complement strand
ATTGGTAAAAAATCGGTGGTACTTAGTTGGTGAAGGGCGGTATATTCGGAAAGAGAGATGCCGCCAAAATCTTCCATGACTAAGGCAAAACCGTTGCGGTAGTTTAAGAGTGCTAGGGGTTTGACTATTCCTGTTAGGTCGAGATTTTTGGTGATTGTGTACTGATTCCGAAACTGTACGAGTTCGTTGAAACTGGGATATTCGCTTAATAAAATCTTGATGACGACTGGTTTTTGGTCTGATTCGGAAAGCGCTCGGTAAACCTGGGTTCTAGAACCGTTGTAAATGCGATCGAGGATGCGATAGCCGGGAATTGTTAGTGAAGTGTCAGTCATGGGATTTATTCTCCATTAATATGTTGCGGGGTTTCTGGAGGCTGATTGCGATGGGAGCATCTCAGTTTTGTATGTAGTGCTGTCCCCGCTCGCTTGCTGATATATCAGAAAGCGAGCGGGGACAGCACTGTTAAAAACTACTTTTTGTTGTCCGCAGAGATGCTCCCATGCGATGTGCCCATCCTCGAATTTATTGTGAATTTTATGCAGGCTTTTCTGTGAATTTTAAGATTTTCGGCAAGGACTAAATGACACCCGATGAAAGACTGACACACCGTAACGTTCTAAAGCTATTTTATGCTTAGCTGTACCATATCCTTTGTTGTTTGTCAAGTCATATTCGGGATACTTAAGGGCCATGCGAGTTATTAATTCATCGCGCCAAACCTTAGCCACAATGCTAGCAGCAGCAATCTGAATCGATCGCGAATCACCTTTAATCATCGTCTCTTGGTCGATCGCCAAATTAGGTATTCTTTGATTCCCGTCAACCAAACACAAATCCGGCGTGACATTCAACTTCAAAATCGCGCGCTTCATCGCCAACAAAGAAGCCTGCAAAATATTCAAACGGTCAATTTCCTTAACTGAAGCAGCACCAATTTGACAGTCAACCGCCACAGCCCGGATTTTGACGGCTAACCGACTCCGGGCTGTGGCACTCAACTGCTTGCTGTCGCGCACCCCGCAACTTACTAATTCACCCTGAACTTCGTCGGGCAAAATGCAGGCCGCAGCCACCACTGGCCCGAACAAAGCTCCCCTTCCTACTTCATCTACACCTGCAATGATCTGAGGGAGAGGGGGAGAGGGCCCTTCGGCTTCGCTCAGGGTAAAGAGGGGAAGATGGAAAGATGGAAAGAGAGTAAAAATTTCTACTTCTTCCTTCTTCCCTCGGACTTCTTTCTTCTTACCTCGAACTTCCATCCGTTACATCCGTTACACAATCCGTTACACAATCCGTTGCCGGACTTCCCTCTTCCTTCTTCCTTCATAATCACTCATCCAAAACGGCTGATGAGCGGCGGCGACGGCGACGGTTGATCGCAGGTTCTTCGGGTTCGACGGGTTCTATCGGATCATTGAATTCGATCGATTCATGGAATTCGATCGGCTCATTGAACTCAATCGGCTCATCGAACTCGCTCGATTCATCGAATTCGATCGGCTCATCGAATTCGATCGGCTCATCGAACTCGCTCGATTCATCGAATTCGCTCGATTCATCGAATTCGCTCGATTCCTCCGGCTCATAAGAGAAGCCCATCACATCATCGCTGGTTTGATCCGGGCGAGCAAAATCATCAGTTTCGTCGATCGAACTCTCGCCGTAAATTTGGGCCTCATCGTCCTCTGAAAATGCAGGCTCAGCTACCGAGCTTTCTGAATAATCCTGTTCCTCAACATTTGCGGCTGTCGCCGGCGCTTCAAATTCAAATTCGAGTTGCTCGAAAGGCGGCTTGTTTGGGGCGGCTCCCGGAAGAGTCACCGAAACGATCGCATTCTTAGGATTTTTCAGGCCACGATCCGTAAGCACCAAAGGAGAAACCCCCATCAAAGCGTAAACATCCTGCTCCTCGGCAGTCATTTCCACCGCAATCACCTCTGGAGGCTCCACCATCGGCTTCAGCAACTCAGACTTAGTTGGGCGGACGCGATCGAAATCCTCGCGCCGGCCAACTGTGGCCATATTCACCAGCCCGAAGCCCTCGGAAGCTGCGCGGATGCCGGGAGGTGCCTGGTACTCAGAGCGCGTCTCCACGACGGGGGCGATCGAAGTATTTGGCAGCCGCAACTTGCTGCGTACAGGTTCCTCTTCCACCGGCAAAACAGCAAAAGGCTCTTCGCCAATTCGGCGGCGGCGGCGCCGTCTGGTTCCGTTCCCCAAATCCTGATAGCTGGGATGGTTGAGCAAGTCTAAAGCCGAGGCGTTGCCGCCGATCTCAACAAAATCCAAACTTTCGCTGCTCGGTTCCCAAGCAGCGCGCTGCGGCTCAGGGGAACGTTCTTCTCTTACGGGTGCAGGAGTTGCAGCAGCCACTGGCGCCAAGCTGCGGCGTTCCAATCCTTCTGGCAAGTTCAACATTACCCGATTCGAGGTAGCAACAGTGCGATCGGCCGAGTCGCGTACCGCTGCGGCGAAGTCTTCTTCGCCGGGGAGTTGCACCAGATGACCCAACCCGCTGCAAGTAGGGCAAGTGTGGCCGAATAACTCGTAAATATTTTGGCCTTGGCGTTTGCGGGTGAGTTCTACCAGTCCCAATTCCGACAGTTGAGCGATTTGCGGTCGAGATTTGTCAGCTTTGAGAGCTTTATTGAAATGTTCCAGCACCTGCAACTGATCGCGGCGGGATTCCATGTCGATAAAGTCAACAATAATCACCCCGGCAATATTGCGTAACCGCAGTTGTCTGGCAATTTCGGTGGCTGCTTCGCAATTTGTCCAGAGTACAGTTTCGCGAGCTGTGGCCGATCGAGTAAACGAGCCGGAGTTGACATCGATCACCGTCAGAGCTTCTGTCGGCTCGATAATCACATAACCGCCGGAAGGCAAATCTACCCTTGGTCTGAGGGCTTCTCGAATCGCAGCGTTAACGCGGAAAAACTCTAAAATCGAGGCGCGTTCTCGGTGGTGGTCGATCAAAACTCCCGCAGGAAGTTTACCGCCGTTCCAGCTCATCAACTGCTGCTTGACTCGCTTAATCCCATTTTGCGAGTCCACCACAATCCGATTCACGTCACTACTGAACATATCCCGCAGCACCCGCTGGATAAAATCGTCATCGCGATTGAGCAGTGCTGGAGCCCGCGAAGTACCGCCTTCTAGTTGAACGGATTCCCACTGTTTTTGGAGGACTTCCAAATCTTCCATGATGGCTTCTTCAGTCTGGCCTTCAGCTTCGGTGCGCACCAGCAGTCCCATGCCGGCCGGTTTCACCAAAATAGCCAGGGCTCTGAGGCGGTTGCGCTCGGCTTCCGACTTGATCCGCCGCGACAGATTGACTCCTCTGCCGTAGGGCATCAGTACCAAATAGCGGCCTGGCAGAGTGATATTGCCTGTCAGCCGGGGGCCTTTGCTGCCCGTCGGTTCTTTCATCACCTGTACCAGCACTTTTTGCTGGGGGGTGAGGAGTTCTGTAATTGCTCCTGCCGATCGCTTGAGCCGCAGTGGGCCAAGGTCTGTGACGTGCATGAACCCGTTCCGTTCAGGGTCGCCAATATTGACGAAGGCCGCATCTATCCCGGGGAGTACATTCTCGACAATTCCTAGGTAAATGTCGCTGACTTGGTGGCTCCCTGTGGCTACCACGAGTTCTTGAATTTGATCTTCTGAAAAGACGGCAGCAATGCGATGCTGCTCTGCTATAACTATCTGCTTTGTCATTCAATTTCCTCAAAAAACTGGCAGCAAGTTAGAGGCACTAACGCGCTCAGAGTGCCTCTGACTTTAACTGTAATTAGTAGTAGCAGGAAGAGTTATTAGCTGTGAGTTGGTGCTGTCAGGAAATTTAACTGTTAACTGTTACAGATAAATTAGTTAAACCCGCCCGAACCAGAGTTATGAGTTATGCTCAGCAGATAAATCTGAGAGATAGAAATAAGGAGGTTTTTATCGAGTTAGCAATCTTGATTTTTGATTTGAGAATTGCTTTCCTCAATACTCAATATTCAATATTTGCAACTCTTCCGTTGAACGAGCGCGAATAAATTCAGTGACACCGTACCAATTTCTTAACACACAACTGAACACTACCAACTGATAACTCCGCTTGCGTGGTGGTTGAGGGCTGGTTTTGAGCGAAAGTTAGTAGGAGTGAAAGCGTAAGGACTTTTGTTGAATTCTTGCGCGATCGCACTCAACAGACTCTACTCTTGGCATTCGACTGCAACCTCCGCCCTTGCCAACCCTAAAACCTTGTCAAAAACATCTATTGTTGAATGCCCGCTCTGCGGCTTGAACCGTGAGATTTTTGAGTAAGCCGACGATCGACAACCAGTCGATCGCTCGAAATTAATCGCTCAACTTGGTTCATAGCCCGCTCCTGCGGGTTTGGCGCTAGATTTAGCCTGTGAATCTACAAAAAGGCTTGAATTCTTGAACAGAAGCAATTTGCACCCAGCCCGCGTTGCTGGTTGACGACGGCGGCGAGCGACTAAAGCGCTCGAGCCGCCGGGCTTCCATAACAAGCAATTATAGCGTGGAACGACCCCGATCGAGAGCCGGAGGTAAAATATTCCACCACGGCTTCCCTATTCTAACCATAACCCAGGATTAGCTGACTGCGCTGAACTTGCAGAAGCTGAATTTCCTGCTGGCTGACTTGTTCGAGCATAAACACAATATGTTCTGGCTTCAGCAAGTTGCCATCGCTGCGACAACTGCCGGTATA
>JAYUGZ010000337.1:0-1856 GCA_043767465.1 Cyanobacteriota bacterium | reverse complement strand
AGCGAACCAGATCCAAGCTAACTGATCTTCAGCACTGAGCTGGGCGAAGCGAGCGATCGTTGCTGGGACTGCATCAGCACTAAGAGTGCCTGGAAATATATTCCGAGCTGAGTCAATGGTAAATGGCATAGTAAATATCTAAAATATAGTAGATTTAGAAACCGAAAATGTGAAACCTTACTGTTATCCCCGACATTTTAGTGTAATTCTTAACAAAAAATCAATAAACGTTCACAGGGGTCAGGGGTCTGTAGGTGGCTTTGTTTATGAGATTACCTCTCCGCGCGGCTCCGCCAACGATGACGATTCTACCAGAGATTCGTTCAAACAAAGCCCTCCTCAATAGCGATGTAGGGAGAGAGATAGAAAGTATAAAGTCATCCTCTGATTCAGCAATGCCAAAAAAACATGGGCGAATAGTTCGCCCATGTTCGTTAATAATTAATTAGCTAATCTTCCCTAGGGGAAATAAATTAGGTACCAGAAGTCCAGGAGTTGGCATAGTCTAGTTGATCTTTAGTTAGGCTATCGATTTGGATGCCCATAGCTTCAAGTTTCAGACGAGCGATTTCGCGATCTACGGAGACAGGAATTGAGTGAATCCCTGGAGTTAGTTCGCCACGGTTTTTGACGAGGTACTCACAAGCCATGGCTTGGTTGGCAAAGCTCATATCCATTACCGCGCTAGGATGTCCTTCAGCGGCGGCGAGGTTGACTAGACGACCTTCACCGATGACGATGATGGATTTACCGTTTTTGAGCTTGTATTCTTCGGTGAAGTTGCGCACGGTACTGACTTCAGATGCTTTGGCACCCAGAGCTTTGAGATCGATTTCGATGTCAAAGTGACCGGAGTTACAGACGATCGCGCCATCTTTCATTGCGTCGAAGTGTTCGCCGCGAACGATGTGCTTGTTACCAGTGACGGTAATAAAGATATCGCCGACAACAGCCGCTTTTGCCATTGTCATGACGCTATAACCGTCCATGACGGCTTCAATTGCCTTAGTAGGGTCAATTTCAGTCACGATGACATTTGCACCCATTCCACGGGCACGCATGGCGGTACCTTTACCACACCAGCCGTAGCCAGCCACCACGATGGTTTTGCCAGCGAGGAGGATATTGGTAGCGCGAACGATACCGTCGAGGGTGGATTGCCCTGTACCATAACGGTTGTCAAAGAAGTGCTTGGTGTCAGCATCGTTGACGTTGACTGCTGGGAAGGTGAGTACGCCAGCTTTGAACATTGCTTCGAGGCGAACGATTCCAGTGGTGGTTTCTTCGGTGGTACCGATGAGTTCGCTGAGTTGGTGTTGACGTTCTTGAACCATAGTTGCTACTACGTCACAGCCATCATCAACGATGATATTTGGGCGGTGATCTAGAGCGATTTGAACGTGACGTTTGTAGGTTGCTTCGTCTTCACCACGGAAGGCATATACGGGGATACCATAATCAACGATCAAACTAGCGGCGACATCATCCTGGGTGGAGAGAGGGTTACTAGCAATGAGGATCGCGTCTGCACCAGCAGCTTTGATCGCGATCGCCAAGTGAGCGGTTTCAGTGGTAATGTGGCAACAAGCGACAATGCGAATGCCAGCAAGAGGCTTTTCGGCTGCAAACCGATCCCGAATCTGACGCAGCACGGGCATTTCACGTCCTGCCCACTCAATCCGTTGTTTGCCAAGAGGCGCGAGAGACAAATCTTTAACGTCGTGTCTTAGTGCAGTTGTTGCAGTCATAGATACAGTTTGTTACAAAAATATAAACTTCGATCTACTCTTAGGTTACAGGAAATAACCAAATTTATCACTCCGCATTTCTAACTATAGGCAAAGATAATTTTGTAC
>JAYUGZ010000336.1:0-4733 GCA_043767465.1 Cyanobacteriota bacterium | reverse complement strand
ACACCGCTGCTGCGCTAACAACTCTTCCAAAAACGGCCGGCCAATCCCCGAAAGCAACTCGCCTTTTTCCCGCAAATTCCCGAAAATCAAGTTAAATTCAGCCGCAGCATCCGAAAGAAATATCGCATAACCACGACCAGAAATTGCTCGTTTCATCGCATCAGAAGCCTGAACAAATTGTTCCTTAAATAAACTCCGCTGCTTTTCCAATTCGTCTCGCAATCTTTGCAAATCAGCAGCACCACTTAGTTCCCGCAAATCACCGTTAACTGCTGTTTTCAATTCACCTTGATTAGTCAATTCTTGCTCAATTTCTATTTGTCTTTGTAAAAGTTGCTCTAGCTCTTTCTGAAAAGTTTGCTTGTTTTTTAAGAGCTTCTTAATTTCCGAACCACCAATCATGATTAAATCTGTTTCTAGAGACTTTCTGGCATCTGTCAAATGTTTAATCGAGCGATTCAGTACCTCTACTCCCAGCAATTCCTTAGTAGCTTCTGCAATTTCTGCTTTCTTGTCGTGGCGAACAATTTGCTCGATTCGTTCCCCATCAAAAAAGAAATATTGATGCAAACTTGCCGGCAATATCCGTCCGATAATATCATCGGGATGCTGCGCTGTCGGAATCCAGCGACCGTCATCTTTTGCTACTTGTAGGAACAATTCGTCTTTGATGTATTCTACAGTATTTTCACTTTTGTAAGCACGGCAAACACGCCTTGCTTGATAGCGCTTGCTGTCGTGTTCAAATACAATTTCCGCCCAACAACCTACTGCTTTTCCCATTTCCGCCTCAGCAAGGGCGCGCTTGTTTACCAATTGTTCTTCCGCAGCAAAAGCAGGGCTAAATCTTCCGTAAAGTACCCACGTAAAGGCATTAATTAATGCGGTTTTTCCCGCACCGTTATTACCATGAATTACTGTGATATTATGCTCGCCCCAGGCTAGCTTAATTTCGGGACTTTTGCCGTAAAACTGCCTAAAATTGCACAGAGTAATTGAAATTAACTTCATACAACTGCTTCCTTAATGATTTTCAAAATGTCATCGCTAATATAGCGGGGAGATTTCATGTAGAGTTTATCTTTTTCAATTTCTAATACCTGCTCGATAATTTGTCGGACTTCCGGCGGCGCGCTAGTAATTGGTTGCTGTACGTCGCTCAAATCTTTGTCAGTGTGATAACTAGAACGCTTTTCTGCTAAAATGCCGATCGCTACAGGTGCGATCGCACTATCTGCATATCTAAAAGCCATAATCAGATTTTCATTCAAATTTTCAGTCATAGGAAGAAGGAAGTTCGGCAACGGATTGTGTAACGGATGTAACGGATAGAAGGAAGAATGCTTATAGAGTTTGCTTTTGAGTTATCTGTATTTGACGTTTGATTAAGTGGATTTACTTATTTTATTGCAAAAATCAAAAACTACAGGGTTACGTATGGGGTGAGAAACCGGGTTTCTACGAGTTTTGCTCTCGCGTCACGAGAAATCTACAAAGAAACCCGGTTTCTATGATTTTTGTGACGAGAAACGAGAGATTTAGTCAGAAACCGGGTTTCTGGAGTCTGGGTGCGTCCGCGAATCAAACTAGCAACTCAAACTGCGATCGAATAATTATATCTTTTTAACATAAACCGAACCTGAATAAATGTCAAATGTCTAACAATCCGTAACGCCTCTGAATTTGGAGCAATTTCACCCTAGCTTCCCCAGCATTGTCAGCTAAATCGGCAAATTCCAAGAACCGCCTCAACTCTTTTCGCAGTAGATTGCGCTCAACTTCTAAGCTTTCCCGACCCAAATCTGGAGGTAAAATAATCATGTCAAATAAAGTAGCCCTTTCCTTTCCTGGATGCGGCCGCAAAATTCGTCCCCGACGCTGAATAAACTGGCGCGGATTGCTGCTACTTGCTAAAATTACAGCATTGCGAATTGCTGGAATATCAACCCCTTCATCCAAACAACGAATCGCGACTAAACCTTGCAATTCTCCGCTCTCAAATTGTTGGCGCAATCGTTCTCTTTCTGCTAAGGGAGTCGCCGCCGTATAGGTGTTAACTCGATAGCCTAATTCTGAACCCAATAACTTAGCAGTTTCTGTTAGTTGGCGGTTGTTACTTCGGCGCACACCTGCTTCGATCGCACCATCGCCACAGTAAAATAATGTATGGGCTGTGTCGAGACGGTGGATCATTAGTTCTCGCAATGCTGTTAATTTATTAGCAGCCGCTCCAATTAACCGGGCGCGCTGCATTAATAAAGTTGTTAAAGCATCGTTTTGTTCTACTTTTTCCTCAGCCGAAAGCGCCCAGCCAATTTTTTTAGTTAAATAGGAATATTTGCGGGTTTCTGATTCGGTTAATTCTACTAAAATCGGATAGTATAAATAATGTACTAATGCTTTTTGGCGGATGGCATCGGCTAAGGTGAGTTCGGGCTGCAACACTGGGCCGAAATAATCTAAAATAGACTCGGTTCCCTCTTCGTCAAAGTGTCTTTCGGGGGTGGCGGAAAGGGCGAGGCGTAGCCCAATATTGCGCGGTAAACTTTGTCCTAAGCGCGGCGCACCTAGGTTGTGAACTTCGTCGCCAATGATTAGGGTTTTTTCTGGGAAATAGCGCAGTTGAGACTGCAAACTATCTCCCATTAAGGTAGCATTAGTAGTGATAATCGTCAGAAATGCCCCATCGCCCGTTAGCGAAGCCCTCGAAGAGGATCGCACTTCATACAAACTCGCAGCCAGCTTATTTTGCCAACTACAGGCGCTATCAAATGCCAAAATAGGTTTTAAACCAAATTTCTCTGATTCCCGCGCCCACTGATTCACCAGGTGGCAGTAGGGGCAAATTACCAGCAGGACTTGTAGGTTAATTTTATTGTATAATTCAGTGGCGATCGCCAGTGCAGTAATTGTCTTACCGCTACCCGTCGCCATCTTCAGCGTACCGCGTCCCTGATTCGCAAACCAATTATCAACCGCCGCTTGCTGATACGGCCGCAATTGCAGCGATGGCGGCATCCTCGGAAACCCAAATTGCGAATTATTGGCTGTTGAGTGATTCACCTTTAAATGCCATTAGATGCAAAATTCCCTAAAGTAAACTGTAACTCATTTCTAATTAAAACTTTAACAGCTCAAACAAATCATCCGCCGACATTTGCAAATCCGACAGCACATCGAGCACAGGTAAAACATCCTGACCCTCCTTCGCCTCTGGTTGCTGCTGCGGTTTAAAAACCAGAACTAATTTTTCTTCCGGGTCAATCAGCCAACCCAATTTAGCACCGTGATTTAAGCAAAACAAGATATTATTAATTACCCGAGTTGGATTTTGATCCGGCGATAAAATCTCAATTGTCCAATCCGGCACAATTTTAAACCTATTTTCTATTTCTCCATTAGCATTGAGAGGAATGCGCGACCACTCAAACACTGCTATATCTGGAACAATAGAACGTCCCCCAAAAGTACAGCGCAATTCAGGAAAAGCATAAGCTAACTTCGGCGGCTTGCCAACTTGATTAATAATCGATGGAAACTCGAATTGCAACGTGCTGTGTTTTCCTTGCGGCCTAGATTTTTGATAAATTTTACCATCAACATACTCGCTAGCAGGCTTCGTTTCTGGAAGCAGTAAAAACTCTTCCAGAGAAATCTTTGACGGAGATTCAATTAACATTACCATAAGTCATTAATCCCTCTAAAAATTCATATCGCTGTTGCTTCCCAATCAGCACAACCTTCAGATTCCACACCAGTAGGGTGCATCGCACAAACCAACAAATTCCCCCCATAAACTTGACCGTGATAGTTGCTACAACCGCGACAAGCTGGCTGCTGAGTTGGTGAAGGGTCTACATAAGTCACCATCGACAAATCTATCTCATCAAACTGCGGATCAAAATCTCGACAAATTTCAATTATCGGTTCGAGAAATTCATTAAAGTAACCGTCAAATTCATGTAAATAACCATCAACTTCAGTAATCAAGTTATTTTGTACTTGTTCGGTAAACTCTTCCGAAATCTTTGCCAAAACGTCCAGCATTTCGACAAACTCTTCACTGATGTCGTTGAAAAAATGCTCTACTTCAGAAGCAGCATTTTCCATTACTTCAAAAAAATCTTTAGACCAATCTTCCATGAATTTGACAGTTGGCTATTACAAAATATTTAACCGACAGGTGCAGCCAGGCTCATGCGAGGCGATCGCACCTACTTTCAATTCTATTACCTATTGCCTGAGATCCGTCCACATCTGACAGGGGAGATATTCAAAAAGGGAACTCAAGATTATGATCCTGAGTTCCCTTCATGCTTTGCTGCGAGGGCTTTTTGGTGCTTAATCCTGCTTCAGCCGTCGCAATTCGTCTTGTAAATTCTGCACCTGTTCGCGAAGCTTATCTACGCCGCCGGTCTCTTTAGCATCTTTTGGCGAAACATCTTCTTCCTCAGAAACAATTTCGATCCGCCGAGGTTCAGCGGGTTTTTGTTCTCGGGCTGGTTCTACGGGAGGCTGCTGTTGCTGAGCCTGTTGCACCATATCATCAACAAAGCGGCGGGCTTCTTCCGTTGACATCTCGCCCCGCTTCACAAGTTCATCTGCCAGCTTTTGGGCTTCAGTGCGTAATTCAGTTAACTTGCTGCCAGCTTTTTCACCAGCGTAGGAAGCTAGCCCGACACCAAGGTAAACTGCTTTCTGTAAAATATCTCCGAAACCAGGCATAGGAGCTA
>JAYUGZ010000335.1:0-1859 GCA_043767465.1 Cyanobacteriota bacterium | reverse complement strand
GAATTTGCAACGGAGTCGGCTGATAATCCTCCAACACAATCTTAAGATCGCCCCGGTAAATCTCATCACCAAACATCCAGACCGGCGCGACAGCAATGCCCAAACCCGATAACACTGCTGCTCGAATCGCCACAGAACTATTAGTTTGAAAACAACCTCCAACCCGCACCTTAATAGTGCCATCTGTTCCTAAAAAATGCCACTCATTGCCCGTTGACAGATGGGTATAGACAATACAATCATGATGTACTAAATCATCCGGTGTTTGAGGTTCTCCGGCTTGCTCAAAATAGCCTGTTGTTGCCACTGTGACGCGGCGGGTAGTGCCGATGCTATGGCTAATCAATGAACTATCCAGATGATTGCCAATGCGGATCAAAAGGTCTAAACCATTCTCTACAATGTCCACAAAATGATCCGCCATCATCAGATCGATCTTGACATCGGGATAGCGTTTCATAAAGGCTTTTAAACGGGGGACAATCTGCATTTCCCCAAACAGCACAGGACAGCCTAATCGTAAAATGCCTGTGGCGCGTTCTTTTTCTGTTAAACAGGCCTCCGCTTCGGCGACGGTTTCCAAAATTTGCTGACAGTAGTCATAGTATTTTTTCCCCTCCTCAGTCAAACTCAAGTTCGTAGTAGAACGAGTAAGTAATTGTACCCCCAGATACTTTTCCAGAGCGGCGATTTGCTTGCTAATTGTTGGTTGCGTCGTCTGTTGTTCCCGCGCTACGGCCGAAAAACTCTTCATTTCGATCGCCCGAACGAACGTCTGCATACACGCAATTCGATCCATACAGCACCTATTCCAAAATCGCATATAGTATATTCTATTTTGCCTCCTTCTCAAAAATTTTTAAATAGATCATGATATTCGCATCAACCGTTCTCACCAAAAAACGAAGATGTTAAAACTCAAATCCCTCAGTCCTCTGTTGGCTACCCTAGCCCTTGCTAGCGCCATCAGTGCGGGAGACATAGCTGTACATAGCTTTTTGCCCAAATTCCAAAATACGGCGATCGCGGCCCCGGAAATGACGGTTCAACAAAAAATCGATATTATTACTAAAAGTAAAGGACAAGTTGGTAGTGGCGACCAATTGCGACGATTTTTCTATGGTGATTTATTACCATTAGGAGTACAACCCGGTGGAGCAGGTATGGTGGTAAATCTGTACAACAAGGCCAACAATGTTACCTTCTCTTACTGTGCAACCTATGATGTTGTTGTCGCTGTGAAACAAGGGAGAGTAGCGAGTTTTCCCGCCGCTGAAGTGAAGTAATTTACCTGTTCCCTTGCTGAGTGTAAGTAAGGGGAAATTCCCGATATATATAATTAGAATGGATGTTTAACATGGAACTTCAAGACTTCTTTGCATTGTTACATCCGGCGATCGCGATTATTGTCGTTTTTCCCTTAATCGGCATTGTGGTGAATCGCGCCCTACTCACCCGTCAGCGTCGTCTGCAAGTCGCCGGTGGGGAAAAAAGTAAAATTCCGCCATTGGTCGGTTCTGAGCACGTAGCGATCGGTAATTGGTTGAGTGG
Organism: Cyanobacteriota bacterium; assembly: GCA_043767465.1. Classification (GTDB taxonomy): domain Bacteria; phylum Cyanobacteriota; class Cyanobacteriia; order Cyanobacteriales; family Microcoleaceae; genus Microcoleus. The sequence continues at coordinate 308 of JAYUGZ010000335.1, read as the reverse complement.
CTCAGTTGTAGGCGTTGCCCTACTGGGAATGGCCTATCCCATCTTTTCAAAAATGCTCAGTAACGACACCCTTACCAAAGAGCCCTTTCGAGTCTTTTTTGCGATCGCCATTTTCCTGTTAACCATTGCTGCTTTCACGCTACTATTTAAGGCAAGAGTTAAATTATGGCGAGGCATTTTCGCCACTTTGACGGGAATGGGATTGATTGTTTTAGGGTTTCAGCCAGAAATTTATCGTCGAGATAATGAATGGTTTGTTTCTCATTATTACTACGGTATTACAGCCGCTTTATTAATGATTTTTTCAG
>JAYUGZ010000334.1:0-11870 GCA_043767465.1 Cyanobacteriota bacterium | reverse complement strand
CTTTCTCAGAAAGATGAAGTACGCGAACAGCAGAGGGCTATGGGCTATGGGCATACCTCACCACGCTTGAGAACCGCTATAGTTGTGAGTTTTGATTTGAGTTATGAATTAAAAAAAAATCAGCTCATAAATAACTCAAAACAAAATGGTAGAAGCATAAATAGTGGTGACTCGTGAGTTCTGAGCGGTGAATTATTAATTAAAAAGCTAAAAACTTTTTAATTGATTAATATAGCAACTGCCAACAGGGTGAGGACGCTCTTAATTGCTGAAACATGAGCTGTTATATGGGTTCTGCATTCTTCTGCATTATTGTGCATTCTGCTATCAATCATAACTTAACCGTCGAAGCCAAAAACAATTTTTAGTTTTAATTTTTTGAATCACAAAATTAAAACTAAAAAATCAGAACTACTTTCATCCCCAACTCATGATGGACTCTAACACCGATTTCCGGCGATCGAGCCTCGCCTCTACAGCATTTTTTCAAGAGTTAGGGGCAGAATTAGCATTTATTCAAGACGCAAAGGGTCGATACCTATCTTTTTACTGGCAAAAAGCCGAGGAGTACAACCTCACAGCAGCAGAAATTGTCGTTAGCGAAGCCCGCCCCTACGGGGGCTGCGCCAACGAAGAGGATCGCCCCCTCAGCGAAACCCTGCAACCCATCGCCCCTGGGCCTTATCTCGAAATCCTGCGCCGAGTGCTCGAAACCCTCGTCCCGCAACGGTTAAGCTATCCATTTTGCCGCGCCGGACAATATTTTCTGTTCGATTTGACAGTCACTCCAGCGATCGACTCCAACGGCCAAGCTACAAACGTCTTAGTTATGGGAAGGCTGCTATCTGACAAACCCACAGAATTGCCGCCAGATTCCCCAGAATCCATGCCCGATCCAGCTTTGCCATCCCCCTCCGACGCCCGCCAACAAATGCTGTATCCAGCGAGCCCGATCGGTAGAGCGCTCCCTCCCTACTCCGAAATCGATCGCAACATCATCTCCCAAATCGCTCACAACCTGCACAGAACCCTCGATTTAGAGACAATTTGGCAGCAAACAGCTAACAGTTTGGGTCAAGTCTTGAACGCGAGCCGCTGCATCATCTGTTCCTCCAACAAAGACAGCGAAAATCTCGAATCCTCCCCCTTCCTTGCCTCAGAAAATCAGCAAAATTATCCAGGATCAGAACCCGAATTACAACAGTCAATTGCCAGCAAAAGCTCGCCCCCACTTTCCCCAGATCAAATCGACCATCTCCAATCCAAAACTTTTAAAGTAGTAGCTGAGTACCGCCAAGAATCTTACTCTTCGATGCTGGGACTAGAACTGCGCGCAGCCGAACAGCCCGGGTGGATTCAAACTTTAGCCACCTTAAAACCCGTAGCACTCAATTACGCCTCCCCAGTCGCCGATCGCTTCGATCGCCATTCAGTGCTCGTAGCAGCCACCTCCTATGAAGAACAACCCAATGCCCTCATCTGTTTGCACCGCTGCGGCACTTCCCCTCCATGGAGTCCAGTCGAACTCGAATTCGCCCGCGAGTTAGTCGCTCAAGTCGGCAGCGCGATCGCCCACGCTACACTTTACCAAGAATTAGAACAAGCCCGCGCCGAAGCCGTCGCTCTGTCCCAACTTAAAAGTCAATTTCTTGCCAATACTTCCCACGAACTCCGCACCCCCCTCAACGGCATCCTCGGCTTCCTAAAACTCGTTCTGGACGGCATGGCAGATGACCCCGTAGAAGCCCACCAATTTATCGAAGAAGCTTACGGATCGGCAGTACACTTGTTCAATGTAATTAACGATATTTTAGATATTGCTAAAATCGAAGCTGGCAAAATGCAGTTAGACCTCGCTCCCGTCAAACTCAACGAACTGTTGCAGCAAGTTGAGAATTTTACCCAGGTTCAAGCACAGCAAAAGCGATTGCAATTTCAGATCCAAAAACCCGCAGCCGAGGACGAGATTATTTTATACGGCAACTACCAACGCTTGCTTCAGGTAATGTTAAACCTCACCGGAAATGCGATTAAATTTACCCGGGAAGGAGGAATTCGCATCAGTGCCGAAGTTATCAAGAAAAAGGTGACTGTTTACAGCCAGCAATTCCCCGGAATAGTAAAAATCCGAGTCGCCGATACTGGCATTGGGGTTTCTCTCGACAAACAAGATAAATTATTTGAGTCGTTTTTTCAGGTGGACGGCGATCGTACCAGGCAGTATGGCGGCACCGGTTTGGGATTAGCTATTTCTCAAAAACTCATAGAAGCAATGGGCGGTACAGTAAATTTTTACAGTATGGGAGAAGGACTCGGATCTACTGTTACTTTTACTGTGCCGCTTTATCAAGAACCACTCTTGAAAAAGTAAATATCGGTGATTGGTAATTGGTAATTGGTCATCGGGACGTTGAAGGAATCAGGAATTAGGGATCAGGAAGAAGCAATAAGCCAGAGGAATCAGGAATCAGGAAAAAAATAGCTATAGCGGTTCTCAACTTTCGTCAGGTACTCGCCAGTTATCTTACCAATGACCAATGACCAATGACCTATTATAGCAGTGGACAGTTGACAGTTGACAGTTGCATAACCCGAATCAAATCATTGATGCAGCACGGGTATCGGCTCTATTCATGAAGTTATTTATGTCCTCACCGATGTGGCGGTTGCTATACCTATTGCCAATCTGTACCCACTCAGTTGATAATTGTTAGATCAGTCTATCCATGACTTCCGTTTCGCGCATACAAAGTTATCGATAATTGGGAATTTTCTTCCATACACAGTTTATTAACCGCCGCAGTATCATTTTTTACTTTATCCGCCAGCAAGCTCCCTCTTTGGGTGTTGTCTACTCAGATCGATCGCCCACCCCACTTCCACACCAACGCAGAATTCGCATCAATGGCATTCGGGGGGGGTAGGGATAACAGCTCATCTTTATCTGTCCCCTGAGGGCTTACGCCCCCATTAACCCCCGTAAATCGCCAACTTTACAAGAACTTCATCTCAACTCATAGGACTGATTCAGCTTCCCAATCCCCTAATGTAAAGGATTATTAAGAAAGCTTGACGCTCTCAGTTTTATATGAGAATCATAAAGATATTGTAAAGATTGCCAAACTACTTAGTAATGTTTGATTGCTTATGGCACAATTTAAGTGTAATTACGTAATTCACAAGTCGGACTGTCTGCGGCGGGCAAATTGAGTAAATTCCTGCTCTGTTTCGCGGGGTGGTAAGCTTTTGCAAAATCTAGTAGAAAAAGGGGTTGCTATGAACCATCAAGTATCAGCTCAATCACAAAAACTTTTACTGCAAATGGGCAGAAAGATTCGTCGAACGTTGGATCTCCATACCATTTGGCAGCAAACAGTTAACAATCTGGGAGAAACGCTAGGCCTCAGTCGCTGCATCATTTGTCCCTATCAAAGTTCTAGCCTGCAAGTCCAAGTGGCTGCTGAATACTGCCAAGAACCATTTCTACCCATGCTGGGAGTGGGAATCTCGCTCGCATCAGCACCTCATATCGTTCAAGCTCTAGTCACCCTCGAACCGGTGGTAGTAGAGTCCTTGGGAGCCGATGATCCTTTTGAGCGGCACTCGCTGCTAGTAGTGGCTACCGCTTATCGAGACCAACCTAATGGCATAATTAGTTTGCACCGATGCGAGGGCGGATCGTCGGGGAATGGTGCGGCCGATCGACCTTGGACTAAATGCCAGATCGAATTCGCAGAAGAACTTGCAGATCAAGTCGGAAGTGCGATCGCCCTTGCCACCCTCTACCAAGAGAACAGCCAGCGAAGACAAGAAATATCCCAGTTCAAAAAGCAATTTTTGTTAACCGCATCCCACGAGCTACGCACTCCCCTAAATCACATCATCGGCTATCTTCAACTAACTGTAGATGATCTGGCAGACGATCCAATCGAAGAGAGAGCTTTTATCGAAGAAGCTCACCGTTCGGCTCTCCACCTTTCTAAGGTAATTGGTAATGTCTTAGATTCTATTGACTCAAATGAAGCTTGCCAAACTCACGCAGAGTTAGCCTCTTTCAGGAGGCAAGAGAAATCTCTGCACCAGTAAAGATTTGAGCCGCCCATTTAAAAAGTAGAATATTTACCGTGCAAGCAAGTCTTCTGCCTGGAAAATCTGACACTTGCATCTATAGATTCCCTGAATAAATTCAGTGGCTGGTTACTCAATTATTTTTAGGTCATTAGGGTCTTGTCCAGCACAGCATACCAACTACTAAACATAGCATCTGGGTGCATTTATAGCAGTTGACCGCTCGACAGTTGACCGCTCGACAGTGTATAATCATCAAACCGTTTATGCTCCCATGGTCATAGGATCTATTCATGACATTATTTATGTCCTAGGCTATGTCGCGGTTGCTATAGCGGTTCTCAAGCGTGGTGAGGATAGCCCGTAAGCCCATAGCCCATAGCCCAGTCATACCTCATGTTTCGCTCGAAAGGCTATATATCATATTATGTCGGCTAGAACGACCCATAAAATAGGTTTGTAGTGAGAGCTGCAAGTCCTCATCAACCTATGAGGGCTGCAAGCCCTCACTACAAAGTCTTCATTCAGTTGACCGTTGACAGTTGAGGGCGACCTCTACCAGGAAGTCCGAGGATTGGAGTAATGAATAGTCTGATTTTAATTTCTCCCTACAAGGGTTCCGGCTTTCAACCAATTCTGTTTGTTAACGGTTATTTTACCGGAAATTATATCGCCAGAAAAAGATTGCTGTGGAGCACTTTTAATGTTTTTAACTTGTGCTTGATGGAATTACATATCGCTATTTTTTTTCTTAGTTTCTGGAGGGCTGACATAGCGCGCCCAAAAAGGTTCTTTCATATTTTTCATCGCGGCTAGTTTTTGGCGCTCCTGTTCTATGCGCTTGCGTTCTGAAAGGTCAGAAAATATATTGATACTGCCGAGTGTCTCGCCTGCATCTCGCAGGGGTGCGGCCCACAACCAAACATCGATCGAACTACCGTCTTTTTTCAACAAAGACACTTCCAAACCTTTTTGCAGTTTGCCATTACCCACAGACTTCAGCAGCGTGTAAAAATCCTGCTTTTTGCCTTCAGGAATATTCGGCAATGGTAGCCCCACAACCTCAGCCGCAGCCCAGCCAAAAAGTTCTTCGGCGGCGCGGTTCCAGACAAGAGTGGTGCCGTCATTGCCGGTACAGTTAATCGCTAGCGGCGCCGATGCTATCTGTGCTATCGTGACTTCGTTAGCGAGTTGCAGTTTCAATTCTACTTGCTTGCGATCGGTAATTTCCTGACAAGCGCCCCACAAACGCACAACCCGCCCTTCAGTTTTGTCCCACACCGCTTGCCAGCAATCGTGTACCCAGCGCACCTCGCCTTTTTGATTAACAATTCGGTACTCGTTGGCTCCCGTGCGGCTGAAAGTACAGCCTTCTAATTGTTTAATTAACATTTCCCTGTCGTCGGGATGAACGAGCTCGGAGTTCCACCAACCAAACGATTCTAATTCTTCAGGAATTCGACCAGTGCAGCGCTCTAGAGCTTCTGTCGCCCACTCACAGGCGAACTTGCCGTCTGGCAGTGCCTTAAAAGAATAAGCAAAATCCGAAGTAATTTGCGACATAACTTTGTAGTGCCGTTGCGAATCTTGGATAGCGATTTCTGCTTGCTTGCGTTCGCCGATTTCGCGAGAATTAATCAGAATTCCCTGCACGCTAGAATCGTGAAGCAAACTGTTGCCGATCGCCTCCATGTACCTCCAAGAACCGTTAGCGTGGCGTTTGCGATATTCGATCGGTTTCCCAACTCCGGGATTTTCGAGTAGCTTGCCAAAATACGCCTGCCAAGCCAGCAAATCGTCTGGATGAATTAACTCGCCTTGAAACTTGCCAATTCTTTCTTCTGGGTTGTAACCCAAAACCCGCTGTAGAGCTCCGCTGTGGTATCGGACTCGCCCGTCGGAGCCGATAATGCTAATTAGATCAGGACAATTACGCAGCATAGTTTGCAGTTTAGCTTCACTTTTAGTTAATGCTTGATTGTCCCGGCGGTGCTGGCTGATTTCTTTGTCCAACTGCTCCTGTAGCTTTTTGATTTGCGCCGCTTGCTGGGCGACAGTGCGTTCCAAAAGGCGATTAGATTTTTCGAGTTCAACCAGCTTGGCTGCGTTATTTGTGGCGCTTTCAAACTGGCTGCTGGCTGCCATTTCTTGCAAAAAATTCGATATATTTTTCACAGATTTTGTTAAAATCGCCTGTTGCGAAGTTGGCAAATGGTTAACTTGTTCTTGCAACGTTTCTAAGTATTGATAAATCGTTTCTAGCATTTTATTAATTAGGAAATCTAATAGTTTCCAGGTGCAAACTCTAAAAAGCGGACAGAAGTTTTTTCAAGATAACCCATAACTAAGACTGCTGTCAGGCGATCGATCGCGACCTCAATCACCAGCCATTTTGTCACTTTATTGGCAGATGGTAGCAACCGATACAGAAAGCCAATGCAGGTGCGATCGCATCAAAGCCCAGCACCCGAACCAAGCAGCGCTCTGCCAAGAGAGTCGGCAACCCGCCCATGCCGTGAATGTGGGGCTTGGAGAGGTTAAGCTAAACTAGATGGGTGTAAATAGAAAGAGAGATTTATGACAGAGCCAGCCAACGCTCGCGATTTGTTTCGCGCTGCTTACGAACACCGTTACACCTGGGATGCTAACTTTCCCGGTTATACTGCCGATATTGAACTCAAACAGGGCGAGGAAGTATACACTGGTCATGTTTCCATCAAAGGCGACATGACTGTGGAAATCAGTGGCATTGAAGACGAGGAAGTGCAGCAGAGCGTTTACACCCAAATGCGGGATATTGTGACTCACCGCAAGCGCTCCACCTTTGAAAAATCCCACGGCAAAAACAGCTTCACCTTGGGTGAGAAGGACAGCACCGATGCTGTGGATATCTTGGTGCAAGGCGACTCAATGGGCTCGAATTACAAAATCCGAGGTCTGTCCATTTGTCAAGTCAGCCGGGTGATGGGCCGCATGGCTTTTGTAATTGACACCCACAAAAGCTTAGAAACGCCCGAAGGTTCTTTGGCGAGCGACTACGACGCGATTTTCCGCAACCCCCAAACTGACGAAATCATCAGAGAACTCGAATTTGAAGATACCTTTGAGAAGATTGGCGACTATTATGTGATGACCAAGCAAGTAGTGCGATCGAAAGAAAAAGGTCAACTCACAACAACCGAGTTTAACTACTCCAACGTCAAAATGCTAGAACCAGCAGTAGTCTAGGGTTATACCCTTTGCGATTAAAGACTTGGCAATTAAAGACTTGGCAATGACGGATGACAACCCAGGTGGGGAAGCTCTCCTACAGTTGCATTAATTTTGGGAACGGGTATTAATTGCAAAATCCGTTTTCTCGGAGAAAGCGGGTTTTGCGATTAGCATATCGGGCTAAACTTGATTTAGCCGCAAGTAACGGTACGATCGAACAAAATCAACTACAAGAAATCATCACAGAGGCAAAATATGACGACACTAGCACTGACCAGAGATAACGTCGAAACAGTTCTCGATGAAATGCGCCCCTACCTGATCTCCGACGGTGGCAACGTCGAACTCGTAGAAATCGACGGCCCAGTAGTACATCTGAGACTGCAAGGAGCTTGCGGCTCTTGTCCCAGTTCCACAATGACGCTGAGAATGGGCATTGAACGTCGCCTGCGCGAAGCCATCCCAGAAATTTCTGAAGTCGAACAAGTAATGTAGCTGGCTATTGATTAACACTCCCACGCATTTAAGCTCAGGCCTCAATTCTCTCTCTTCCCATCGTAAAAGCACCCTATCTCTGTATTGAGGAACGCCCATGGAGCCATCAAAGACGATGAAGACAACCGATTCCCCCGAGAACTTTCTCTACGCGATTCGGAAGCAGTTGGGATATGCAAAGTACGTGTTATTGGACGGTGGACATCGGGAAGTACGATATGAATCGCGGCTCAAACGGCTGAATTGTTGGGCGGGAAACCTGCTCGACCAACTGGCGTCTGAGGGCGTCCTCAATCCGATCGATACTCCTGTGGAATCAGATATCGAAGTTCATATGCTTTGCGGTCATTCCCACATAACGATGGGAATCTGGAGCTTGTGGAGCCTGCTGCGATGGACAGACGGCAAGATGACCCCGGTGATCCACTCCGACGGTTCAATCACCCCAGAAGATGTGTTGCGGTTTCGGCAGTTCTTTCGGCAGATCCAATTCATCTGGCATGAAGACGCCCAGCGGTGGGTCGATCAGCGGTTAGCGGGAAACGAGTTTGAATTCTTGCGAAGCTTCTTCGGTACTCACTTTTTTGGCTCGCGACTGGTTGCTTCCCATATGTCAGAGCGGGCGAAAGTGGTGGTTGCTTTAGACTCCGATGTCCTGTTTTTCGATCGTCCCACTGAGATGATCGAACAGTGCACAGTGGCACACGAAAGTCTCGCGCTAACAAGCTTTTGCGACGAATTCGACTGGGTATCGGTATTGGCTCCAGTGAAGGAATTCGAGGCGCGGTGCGGGACTCCCATTGAATGCCGATTCAACTGTGGCATGGTTGTGATTCCCAAGTTTGGGGACGAGCAATTTCGGTTCTTGGAGCGGATGCTGCGCGCCTACACGCCCGAATGGCGCGCCCATTATTTCGCAGAGCAGACGCTCATGGCGCTGATGGCGGGAGAGTTCGGGTGGCATGAACTGCCGCCTTCGTACCAGATGGGACAACCGACCAATTCCTCCGATGCGATCGCGATTCACTACGTCTCGAACCAAGCAGTCCGTCCCCGGTTCTTCTCCGAGGGGCTGCCGCGGCTAGTCGGGCGACGACCATAATCGTTCAAGCGGCGCTCCGCGTGTTGCAACACAGAAATATAGCCCAATACGGTTCAGTTAATAACAATTTGATATCCAAAAAATACCTGTATGTCCCATAAAATCATGAGATAAAATTTGTTGGAGAGCGTTAACTGAACCGTATTGAAATATAACCTCAATTTAACAGGACTTACGCATCAACTCTATTTGTAGGGTGCAACCTAAGCACCTTACAATATTGATAGTAGAAAAATTTAAAACTTGCGTAAGTAGCCTTCAAAAAAAAACCCCTGATTCGCGGTTGAGGATTTATAAAAGTAAATCGATCGGCAGACCAAACCCCAAAAAGTACCGAGCTGACAGCACGGCTGCAAGCAACCCTGAAAGCAGAATTGTTGCTTGAATATCTTGCACCAAAAAATTCAATCCTTCGCGGCAAAGACCGTAGCTAATTGCAGCATAGAAGCCAAGGTCATTCAGGGCAACTGCGACGATCGCCCCGAGCAATCCTGCGGTCGAAAATCCCACCCACAATCCAATGCTAGTCCAAAGAAACCGCAAGAATTGACCGAAAGCTGGATATTGAATTTTCCCGATCGCAAATAGAGCTGACTCAATTCCGGTATTGCAAAGTACCCGAGGCCAAATGCCCAGAGCTAGGATCGGCAACATCCAAGCAGCCTGAATATACCGATCGTCATACAATATCTTAATCGCGACATCTCCAAAGCTAACCAAGAGTGCTAAGCCAGCCGCAAATGCGATCAGGATCGGTTGGCGATTTTTGAGGATCTTAGCGCGAAGTATCTCGCGAGGCTGTTCAGCAAACTTGGTAATAGCCGGAAACATCACCTTGCCACTCAGAGCTAAAGTGACAGAGCGCGGTATGTCAGCAAGCGTCAGAGCAACGCCGTAAATGCCCAAAACATCCAATGTCAGTATTTTTCCCAGAATCAACCGATCGGCTTGCTCAGCAAAAAATGTTAAAGCCGTTGACACAAATATCCACTTTCCAAAAGAAAAAATTTCTTTAACTACCTCTTGATTCCAGACAAAGCGGTGACGCGCACCAGAATTCCAATAATGGCTCCACACTAACTGCATGATTTGTGACGCAAAGCTCCCCATCACGATCGCCCAGATGGTGGGACTGAACCAGGCCCAAACAATCATCACCACAATCCCCACCACCTGTCCCGACAACTCAAAAATGGCTAGCTTACCGATCGCCATATTGCGGTTGAGCGTGAACAGCGAAGTCGAGTTGAAGCCAGAGAGCACCGTACCGAAACCCACCACAGGGATTAACCAGAGGAACTGAGGCTGTTGGTATAAGTGGGCCAGGGGCCAGGCGAGCAAAAGCGTGCAGAACCAAAGAATCAAACCGCGATATACCTGCAAAGTCCAGGCTGTGTTGATAAAATCAGGCTCTTCGCCGCGCTTGTTCTGGATCAGGCTAGTACCGATACCCACGTCGGAAAACAGGTGCAGAGCCGTGATGAACACGTACACCAGACTCATAAGACCAAACATTTCCGGCACTAGCAGGCGAGTTAGGATCAGGTTACTACCCAACCGCAGCACCTGACTAAGCCCATAGCTAGCGATCGTCCACACTGCCCCTCGGACAGCAAGTTGTTTAACTGATGACATAATAAATTTGGTGTAAGGGAAACCGAAAGAGCGGGCTTTTGAGCGAAGTTGTGGTCTCACTTGCTTTGAGCAGCGTGCCTGCTAACACAGAAAACGGTCGCCTATCTATGGAACCATTGATGGCGAGATTTCTCGATTTTCGACCTCAACAGCACTGCCAAGAAAGGGGCTCTGTGGAGCGATCGGCACCATACTGGTCGGCAGCTCCCCGTGTCCTAAATGTGTCGATCTGACTAGCATAGTTCCACTGTACTTAACAAAAACATCATAAACTTTATGTTAGTGAACAGAGTGGAATTTATCTGAAAGTTGCACAAGACGTAACTAGCTCATTAATAATTACTCATTACCAATGTCACACCCTCTCTACGTCGCCTTTATTTGGCACCAGCACCAGCCTTTGTATAAATCGAGGGCATCCGCTGCTGAGCCAGACACCAGTTCCAGGTCAAACTCGCCGATATTGCAGTCCCCCAAATTTCACCTCCAAGAACACTATCGACTGCCTTGGGTGCGCTTGCACGGAGTCAAAGACTACTTAGATTTAGTTTTGATTCTGGCAAAATACCCCAAACTGCATCAAACAGTAAACCTGGTTCCCTCCTTGATTTTGCAGATAGAAGACTGCATCGCCGACAGAGCATTAGACCCTTACTTGGCGGTCACTCTGAAGCGAGCCGAGGATTTAAACATCCAAGAACAAGAGTTCATTTTAGAACACTTCTTTGATGCCAACTACCACACCCTGATTCAGCCGCATCCCCGCTACGCTCAACTCTACACTCAGCGACAAGAAAAAGGCATTCAGTGGTGTTTGGCAAACTGGAAAGTGCAGGATTTTGGCGACTTGCTAGCGTGGCACAATTTAGCTTGGATTGATCCGCTGTTTTGGGATGACCCGGAGATTGCAGGCTGGCTGAAACAAGGACAAAATTTCAATCTGGCAGACCGAAAAAACATCTACTCAAAACAAAAAGAAATTCTCGCCAAAATCGTTCCCCAGCACCGTAAAATGCAAGCTGAGGGACAGTTGGAAGTGTCCACAACCCCCTACACGCACCCGATTTTGCCGCTGCTTGCCGACACCAACGGCGGCCGCATAGCTATTCCTAACATGACGCTGCCAGAACACAGGTTTCAGTGGGCAGAAGATATTCCCAGACATTTGAGAAAATCCTGGGAAATGTATCAAGACCGATTTGATTGCAAACCGCGCGGTTTGTGGCCGTCCGAACAAGCAGTTAGCCCGGAAATTTTGCCGTATATTGCTAAACAAGGCTTTAAATGGATAGTCTCGGATGAAGCAGTATTGGGGTGGACAATTAAACACTTTTTTAACCGCGATGCGGCGGGGAAT
>JAYUGZ010000333.1:0-1866 GCA_043767465.1 Cyanobacteriota bacterium | reverse complement strand
GGCATACGATATCTGACTCTCGGAAACTCCCAGACATTACCTGGAACTTTTTCAGAATTATATACTGATGGTGTAGACTTGCGGTAATCAATTAGTTTCCTGACCGATCCGGTTTTTGCCTCTACAAGAATATCTGAGGAATTAAATGTATAATTTCGTTTGTCTTTGACACAATATAAAATTGGTTCATACAGAGAACCGTAATATTTTTTTGCTTGGACTCCCGAACTGTCATAATACCACACTATGCGAGAAAGAATCGTTAAACGATCCCGCAAATATAGATCGAAGTAAGGCATACTTTGAGTTGATGCCATCAGATACAAGCTGCCGTTATCCTTGAGCTTATTAATACATAAATTCAACCAAGTATAACTCCATTCTAAATAATCGCTTTCAAATTCCCACTTGTCTTTAAAACCATTGAAATCTTTGCCAATGTTATAGGGAGGGTCGGCAAAAATTAAATCGATAGAGTTGTCTTGAATTTCAGTAGAAAGGACTTCTAACACATCTCCCAAGATAATCTTGTGTCTGTCTAATTCAAAGATTTTCATTTTGCCTAACCTTTTTCGATCCATACGCGATCTTATAAGCTCTAGTTGAAGATTTACTAGAAATATTCAATACAATTCGTACTTGAGCAAAGTACAAGGAATCGAGCCGTTGAAAACAGGAATCCGCTTTGATGTCCTGAGTCCAACTTGTTTCCCCAACTCCTTATTCCCCGTCAAAATAAAGGCATTCCAACCTTTAAAACGCTGCTTGAAAATATCACCTAACATTTTATAAAGTTCTCCCAATTCCCTAGCATCTCCCAGCCTTTCTCCGTAGGGAGGATTGCAAATCAAAACGCCACTGTCTGCTGGTGGTTCCAATTCCGATAACTCGGTTTGAGCAAACTGAATCTTACCAGCAAGACCTGCTTGTTGTGCATTGGTGCGAGCTTGGGTTAGCATATCAGAATCGCGATCGCATCCTACAACTACTTGCTGAAGTTCCGGTAACTCACTATTCTCGGCTTCAGCCCACAATTTATCCCACAAAGGTTCGTCAAAATCCCGCCACGTCATAAATCCAAACTGTTCTCGAAACAATCCCGGTGCAATATTCAAAGCTTTTAAACTCGCTTCTAAAGGCAAAGTTCCAGAACCGCACATCGGGTCTAAAAAAGGTAAATCAGGCGTCCATTCTGCCATCTCCAACAAAGCAGAAGCTAGGGTTTCTTTTAAGGGTGCCATCCCCATCGCCGGCCGGTATCCCCGCCGGTGCAAACTGCCGCCGGAACTGTCTAAACTTAAGATACCTCGATCGCGATGAATGTGAATATTAATCAGCAAATCGGGATTTTCGACATCGACGTTAGAACGCTTGTTAAATTGGTTCCGCTGTTGGTCGGCGATCGCATTTTTGACCTGCAAAGCTGTAAAGTGAGTGTGGTTTAATTTTTCATTGCCACCTGTACAGTTGACTGCTAAGGTATTGTCAGGATTTAGGTATTCATCCCAAGGAATTCTCTGCACTGCGCCGTACAGCATATCTGAGTTGTAGCACTGAAATTCGGCGATCGGCATTAGCACTCGAAAGATGGTTCGAGACCACAGATTGACGCGGTATAATAAAGCGCGATCGCCCGCAAAGTAAACCCCTGTAAAATCTGGCTGGATATCCTGGGCCCCTAAACGTTCTAATTCTTGGGCGGCAATAGTTTCTAAACCGCGCGCAACTGTAGCAAAATATTGATTCATTTAATTGGGAATGGGGAATGGGGAATCGGGAATCGGGAATTGGGCATTGGTAACTAATGACAACAGTCAACAGACAACTGACTATAGTAGCTGATTTTAATCCTAATTCTCAAAAAAA
>JAYUGZ010000332.1:0-4754 GCA_043767465.1 Cyanobacteriota bacterium | reverse complement strand
ATCAACTCTCGGACATAAGCTCTGTGAGCTGGCACGTACTGGTCAAAGACAGGCTTTTCCACAATTCCTTGTTCAATTTTGACAAACCAAGGCATTTTAAATTTTAGATTTTAGATTTTGGATTTTGGATTGTAGATTGGGAGTGGAGTTTTTGGTACGGGGCATTGAGGATTGAGTAAATACTCGATCGCCCGTACTCGGCCATTCCTTCCTTACTGCGATGTTATCCCATGAACCCGTCAAAACAGCGATTTTTTATAGCTTTAGTGCCGCCAGACGATATTCAACACCACATTACTCAGATTAAACTGTATTTTGCGGAACACTACAACAGCAGCGGTGCATTGAACTCCCCGCCCCACGTCACGCTGCAACCTCCTTTTGAATGGCCCGCGGCGGATGTGCCGAAGTTGGAGGAAAGTTTAAAGGCATTTGCTGCAAATCGGCTGCCAATTCTCGTTACTCTATCCGGTTTTGCGGCTTTCGATCCCCGCGTCATTTATGTTGATGTTGTCAAATCGCCGGCATTGCTGGAGATGCAACAAGATTTGATGAGTTATTTGGAGGCAAATTTGGGAATTGTCCATCGACTTTCTCAGACTCGCCCATTTGTCCCGCACATGACAGTAGCGTTTCGCGATTTAACGGAGGAAAATTTTCAAGCGGCTTGGTTGGAATTCGCAGGGCGCGATCTCCAATTTGAGTTTACCGCTGCGGCGTTAACTTTGTTAATGCACGACGGCAGTCGCTGGAATATCAGAAGATCCGGCGGTTAGAAACCGCGTCTATACAAACAAAACCCACTCCAAGCGGGTTGAATACCCGGCGGTTAATATGTTATTTTCTTTAGTCCCTCCCTTGCTCGGACATCGTTTCTGTAAGCGCGGTTTCAACCGCCGTCTTGTCTTACCGCTCGATCTTAGTCGGACTTGCAAGTGCCACAGTTCCATAAACCGAAATCCCCGAGTCTTTTAATATTTGAATTGCCGATTTAACCGTAGTACCGCTAGTGTAAATATCATCAACTAACAGCACTCGATTGCGCGGGAGACGGCGGCGAAAATCTTTCCCCAAACTTAAAGCATCTTTCATTTCGGCTTTTCGTTGCTGTGGTGTCAGAGCGAATAAAGCCTGAGTATTTTTCACCCGTTCCAAACCGTGCCGCTGCAAAGGCAAACCAGTCAGTTCGCAAAAACTTTCCGCCAAAAGTTCCGCTTGGTTAAAACCACGATCCTTGATTTTTGATTTGTGCATGGGAATCGGTACAACTGTTAGATTGTCAATAGCTAATTCGGGAAAACTTAGCCAAGCTTCTGCCAGCCAGCCGCCGAGAGGTTTGGCTAATTGCGGATTGCCGTCATATTTCAAAGCTGCGATCGCCCTTTTGAGAGTTCCGCCGTACTCGCCCCACACAAAAACCCGTTGCTCTGAATCCCAAAATCGACCGGGATCGGCTAACTGACATCGCTGAAGTTGCTTGTGGCAGTACCCACAAAACTCTCCGGCAGCCGATCGCTGACAAAGAGGACAGTTAGCCTTAAGAAATAGATTGACAAAAGATTTGACTAATCCCGTCCATTTTCGGTTGTTCATCCTAAAATTGTGGTAAGTGATCAATGGGAAAAACTATCAAAATTCAATCAGTTTCTAAGGACAGGATCGCAGCGTGACAAACCTCTACTGGCTAGACAAAATTCAACTTTCAGACCGAGATGCAGTGGGAGAAAAAGCATTTTACTTGAGCTGTTTGCTCGCCCAAAATCATCCCGTTGTACCGGGTTTTGTCGTGCCGGCTAAAACATTTTGGCAGTTTTTGGAGTCGATCGACTGGCTAGAACCGCTGTTTGCTGACTGGCCGCACTCTTCGCTACACTTGAATGTCGATGAACCGAGACAACTGCAATCGATCGCCCGCAGCATCCGCCACCAAATTCTCGCCACCAAACTGCCAGATGCACTGCTATCGGGCCTAGAGTCTGCTGTTAGTCAACTAAACTGCAACTCCAAAGCCTTAATTTTTCGCCCTTCCCTGACTTCCCGGAGCCCCAAAACAGCCGGAATCCTGGAATCTCACGCAGTACGGGCAGAACTCGAAGCCATTGAAGTAGGACTCAAACGAGCTTGGGCAGAACTGTTCAGAGCCAGAAGTCTATTTTACTTCCAGCGGTGCGGTTTGAGGATACAGGAAATCAATCCCGCAGTTTTGGTGCAGTCGCTTCAAGGATCTCGCGCGGCGGGCGATGTGAAAACGAACGCGGGTGCAGCATGGGAAATCCAAGCCACCAGCGGTTTAGGAATGTCCCTCGCTAGGGGAGAAACTATCCCCGATTACTATCAAGTGCAGCCGGAAACAGGCGCGGTTAAATTCCAGAGGCTGGGTTACAAAACCTTAGCGTACAATCTCAAAGTGGGCGAGGACTCGCCGACAAAAAACCCGCTGATTGGCAATTTTGCTGCTTTCCCCATTCCCGATTCTGCATTGATAATTCCTGATTATACTGACAGTTGCGTGGAAGTTTTGGCGCTGGGAGAGGAATCACAAAGTGAATACGTTTTAGAGGAATCGCAACTGCAAAAAATTATTGAGTTAAGCAAAAAAGCGAGCGCAGAATTTGACTCAGATTTAATCTTGGATTGGACGCTCTGCCAGACAGAAAACAGCGACGAACCGCAGTTTTATTTTACTCAAGTTCGTCTTTTGAAACGCGAAAAAGTCGCCCAAGTACGGGAAAATTCGATCGCCCCAGCCAGAATTCCGGCAATTCTCAGAGGTTTAGCAGCCGCCTCAGGAAAAGCCGAAGCAGTTGCCCAAGTTATGACGAGTTCCCACTCAGAAAACCCCCAATTCTTAGCTGGCAGCATTTTGGTAGCGCCCAAAATCGAGCCGCAGTGGCTGCCTTGGCTGAAACTTGCTGCTGGGGTGGTTGTGGAACAAGGAGGCATGACAGGGCATGGCGCTATTTTAGCGAGAGAATTGGGGATTCCCGCTGTTGTGGGAGTTTGTGGGGCCACGAGGGCGATCGCCTCGGGCGATTGGGTGTTGGTAGACGGCGATAGCGGACAAGTTTTTGCCACCGCCGAACCAGATGGCGATCGACTTCGGGAACTAGAACAAAATCCAGAAATGTACACTACAGCAGCAGAAATGTCAATAGCTAATTATCAATCTTCAACATCAGAGCGATCGTCCAATCCCGCGCCTAAATCTCGCCAGCCTGAATCTGCCGAATCAGTTTGGGGCGCGCCAACGGCGACTCAATTGCTAGTTAATGTCAGCCAAACGAGTTCGATCGATCGCCTCAGAAATCTGCCCATCGACGGCATCGGATTATTGCGATCGGAATTGATGGCATTGGAAGCTTTGGACTGTCAAAACCCCAAAATTTGGCTGCAAAACGGCCAGAAATCGGAATTTGTCTCGCGCATGGCGGATTGCCTGAGTTTATTTGCCGCTGCCGCCGGGCCGCGACCAATATTTTATCGCTCCCTCGATTTGCGCGAATCAGGAACCCACGGCAGTTTCAGCGATACCTTTGAACCGGAGTTATTTGATTGGGAGTTGTGCGTACTTAAAAAAGTCGGCGAGTCAGGCCATACAAATGTCAATTTAATTTTGCCTTTTGTGCGCTCTGTTGACGAGTTTGTTTACTGCCGCCAGCGCTTAGAAACAATTTGGAAAAATCGGCCTGCTCAGTTTCAACTGTGGATGATGGCGGAAGTTCCTTCGGTGTTATTTTTATTGCCAGATTATGTAAAAGCCGGGGTTCAAGGAATTTCGATCGGCACCAACGATTTAACTCAGTTTCTGTTAGGCATTCACCGCAACTCCGCACAGGTAGCAGGTGGTTTCAACGGGCGCGATCGAGCAGTGATGATGGCGATCGAGCAATTGATCCTGGGAGCCAGGGCTGCGGGCATTCCTTGCTCGATCTGCGGGGACGCCACCGCATTGTATCCTGAGACAGTTGAATCCTTGGTGCGGTGGGGTATTTCGTCTATTTCGGTGAATGTCGATGCTGTAGAACCGACTTGCAGGGCGATCGCCCGTGCCGAACAGCGCCTGCTCCTTGCAGCCGCGCGATCGATCGTTAATAATTAAAAATATCAGACGTAGGGTTGAAACCGCCCGGTCTTCTAAATTAAAAACATCCGATTTTCAAGCTAAGATAGAAATATCACCAACACTTGACCCAAAGGTAAAAACAATGAAATCAAAAATCATTACAACCGCAGCAATACTCGCCACCCTCGGCTGTCTGCATCCCCATCCAGCATTGTCTCAACCTGCAACTGACGGCGGGACAAAACCAGGATTCTGGCAACCTCAAGCACAGATTGACACTACTCGCAACGTTACCCTCAGACTGTTAAATCAAACGGGATTAAACCTAGAATACGGCGAATCAGGTGTTGGCTTGTCATCCTTGCCCGTTGGAGCCAGCAAAAACATCCTTGTTCGCGTCAGCAACCGCACCGCCGACATTGCCAATATTCCGATTAATGTTCAAGGAGGAACCACAACTTTAAAATACGATTATAGCGTTGATGCCAAGCAAAACCTTGTGACGGTTCGCATCACCACATCAGACGGCCGCACTAGGCAAGATCGGTCAGTTTATATTGATGAAAAAGGGCGAATTTACTCTTTCTAAGACTGACCAAGAATTTCAAAGGTGGTACAAGCCCCCGGATTTATCCGTGGAATCAATCCAAAATCTCAAATCTCAAATCGTCAAGCCCCCGCATTTATCCGT
>JAYUGZ010000331.1:0-11900 GCA_043767465.1 Cyanobacteriota bacterium | reverse complement strand
CCGCCCAGGCTGAGTTCGCCGATGAAGCTGACTGTCACCGATTCTCGATCGTACTGAATGCTGTAATCTTCACCTTTAATTTCTTGCATACTCATTGTAATTTGGTTTTCTGGCTCAAATATGGCGATCGCACAAGAGAGTAAATATTAAAATGGTTGAAACTAGACAGTAATTTGAACCACAGTCGTAACAGCGATCGTATCATTGTCTGGTCTTGGCTCAAATTTCCAACCAATCTTAGCTGAATAGTCATTAATCATCGTCAGCAATCCCAATCCCGAGGTTTCGCTTTCAGATTCAGCATTCTTTTCAAGCTGCTGCAAATAAAGTTCATTTGGATCGGAAGCCAGCAGTTCTTCAATAAACTCCTTCAACTTATTCGCGCCTTCTGGATTGACACTATTGCTGGCAAAAATCACCGCCGTCACCTCGGTTTCACCAATAAAATGGATGCCAAATTTGACTTTATAATTCGCACCATCCCGATTAAATTTTATCGCATTTTCTAACAGTTCGTTAGCGACGTAGCTGACAGCTCCCTTGCTTTGTTTAATCCGTTTCTCGGTGCTAGCATCGGTAGCGTCCACCGGTAGAAAGCTGGACAAATAATCGGCTACAAAATGAGCTGACAGCAGGTTGTTGCGCCAGCGCTGCTTGATGGGGCGAGAACTAGGCGTAAATGTAAGTTCTAGGGAGTCGTGTTCCGGTGGAAATTGGTCGATGAATTCTCCAAATATTTGTGTCACAGTTTGTAAGCTTCCAGATGTCATTACTTTTCCTATTCTTAATTAATACTTAGATTTCACTTTTGGCTAAATTTCCACACGCCATTCCAGTTAGCGGGAATACTATTTTCCAACAGTGATTGGATGCGTTTCAGGTAAATCTGGCTGGGTTTGTCAGCGGGATTTAGCGCCACTATCTGTTCAAAACAAACTTGGGCATTAGCAAAATTTCCCAGACAATATTGTTCTAGCCCCTCCTCAAAAATCGGCAAAGTTTGAATTTTGAGCGATCGCCCAGGTTCTACTTCAACATCTAACACCTCACAAACAGTAATCGCTTCTTGTCTACCTTTGACAATTGCCCGATCCAAAAAACGAATATGATACTTTTCGGGTTGACTCAAACGTTGTACCACATCTCCTGAAATCAATAAAGATACGCCATAATATTTAGTCAAACTTTCCAGACGAGCCGTGAGATTCACATGATCGGACAACGCATCGGCTTGCATCCGATGCGCGTCTCCAATAATCCCAACCATCGTATCACCGACATGGATACCAATGCCAATATTCAGCGGTATCTCCCCATTTATTTTACGGCTTTGATTGTATTTTTGCAACTGTTCAAGCTTCACAATTCCTGCCTGAATCGCATCATCAACGCCCTCGGGAAAAACTGCCATCAGTCCATCTCCCATATACTTGACAATAAAACCGTTATGCTTGCGAATTTCGGGACTAATTTGCTGTAAATAGGTATTGATGAAGTCAAAGTTTTCTTGAGGAGTCATTTGCTCCGCCATCGTTGTGAAGGAACGCAAATCCGAAAACATGATTGCCATCTCTTTGCTCACGTGATCTCCAAGCTGGAAATCAACAATGCTCTGCTTGCCGAGAAATTGCAGATATTCATCGGGAACAAAACGTCCGTAAGCCTGCAAAAGTTTCTCTAATTCCTGTTCCCGCGCTTTCACCGTTTGCACCATGTGCGAGAATACCTGTGCTAATTCTCCCAGTGCATCGCTCCGCGCCGCCACCTCAGACAATATCTGAGGTTCAAAGCTGTTATTTTTCACAGCAATAGCTGCATCTATAACCTTTTTTACCTGCTGGATGTAAGTCTGCATCTCTCGATTTTTATGATGGATCTGGTTTTCCAGATCCGTGGAATGTTCGGTGATAATTTCTACTAAGGTTTCATAGCTATTTTTTTCCTCTTCGACTTCCTCAAGTTTTTGCCTCAAATCCTGTAGCTGGGCATTGAGTGCTTCTGGAGATTTAGATTGTGCTAAATTTATTTGGGGTTTCATAATTTATACTCCCGAATCTGGGAATGCAAAATTGTTTCACTCGCTCGCCGTACATTACTAGAACTTACACGGGCGGAGCGAGACATCCGGTTTCTGCTTCACTGCTTCGGCACTAAATTCACAAGCGATGTTAGAAACCGACTTAATCACGGTCTATCATAAATTATGCACAATATTTCCCTGTTGCTTCAATACTAGCAGAGTAATGTCATCAAATACCTTTTGTTCTCCAATAAATTCTCGCAAATTATCGATCGCAGCTTGCTTGACTTGTTCGGCGCTCAGATGCCAGTTTTGAGAAACCACTGCACAGAGTCTTTCAAGGCCATAGAATTTTTTGTGGATATTTCTAGCTTCGGGGATGCCGTCAGTATAAAGCACCACCCCATCCCCTGGCTCTAAATCTACTAAAACATGACCGATGAAATCTGAAATATCATCATCTAAGCCGATGGGAAATCCTAAATCCATCATGTCAATACGTTCAATTTTGCCGTTTTTTCGGACTATAATAGTTTCCTCATGTTGGTCGCTAATAATAACTTTGCCGTCTGCATAATTGAGGAGAGCTAGCGTCAGGTTCTTGTCCGAGTTCATCCGCTGAATATTTTTATAAATAGTGCGGTTGAGGGTATCTAAAAAGCGCATCGGATCTGATTCTCGCATTTCGTGAAGAGTGCGGACAATCGCTTGAGTCATCACCATCACAATACCGCTTTCTAAGCCATGTCCGGTGACATCGCCAATGCAGATCGGTAACCACACCCTCATCAAAAAGTACGTCGTAATAATCGCCACCAACTTCATCGGCTGGTTCCATGAATCCGGCAATATCTAAGTCCTCAATTTCCTCCAGTTCTTGTTGTTTAGGCAAAATCAACTGCTGCATTTGTTTGAGGATATATAGTTCGGCACTCATCCGCATATTTTCGGCGGTGAGTCGGCTATTGAGAGTCGCAATTTCGGCGTTAGCTGTGGCGAGTTCCGATGTGCGTTCTGTAACTTTATCTTCCAGGGTTTCAAAGGATTCTTTGAGTTGTCCTGCCATGCTGTTAAAAGAGTTGCCGAGCTTTTTTAGTTCGATGAGGGAGCTAGTTTTTACCTGTCTATCGAGATGACCGTTAGCCATGTCTTCCGAAGCTTGGGTGATGGCTTCAATGAAGCTAGAAATCCAGCGGGCTGTGAAAATTCCAATTGCCGTTGCAGCAGTAAATGCGATCGCACACAAGAGGATTGTGGTGCGGGTATTAGCATTAATTTTACCCATGAAATCCGATTCTGGAACCACCGTCACGATCGGCCAGTCCAACCCAAACTTGTCTTGCCACGGAGCAACGAGGACAAAGTAATTTTCTCCTTTAATTTTAATATTAATCCTTTGGCTGTTTCTAATATTTTAAAACTACCGAACCGTTCTTGCAATGCTTTAGCAGCAGCTTGGATCGCAGGATCGGAGATGTTGAGATCACCAAAGCGTTTGACTTGATTATTCACCTTTATAAAAGAGGGTTGCGGGCCAGAATTTCCAATCAATTGTCCGTCTCGTTCCATGATGAAAATTCGCCCGGATTTGCTAAAATTCAAGTGTTGTAAAAATTTAGTAATATTGGATAGTTGTAAATCGACCCCAATCACTCCGATTAGCTTGCCCTTGGCATACATGGGACGCATTGCTCCTACAGCAATAAAGTTAAGCTCATCTAGCGAATACACAGAAGTCCAGATCGGTTTTCCCGCTTGAGCCGCCTGAGTGTACCATTCCAATTTCACCGTATCGTAAGGAGCAACCTGTGTTACCTTAATTCGATCGCCCTGGCTGTCGGTTAAATGGGCGTTAATTTTCCAGTTTGTCCTTGCTGAAACTTCGGCAATGCTGATGCCTTCTCCTGGTCTTACCGGCCCCGCACCAATAAAGCGTCCATCTGAAAGTCCATAGGAAATGAAGCCAAGATTATCGAATGCTTGTACCTGTTTCCAAAAATAAAGTCCCGCAATATCTAAGTTATTTATGTCGAGCAATCTGGTTTCGATCGCATCGATATTGATTTGATTAATTTGATGGGGAGTTAAAAGATAATCATCTAAGTGCCGATAAGTGCGATCGCTCACCTGAGTCATTAACTGGTTAGCCAAATCCGTTACCGCTTGTTGTCCGTTGCCGAAGGAAAGATATCCGACTAAGCCAACGGCTGCAACTATTTGCAGGACAAAGGGAACTACGAGGGCGGTGCGGAGGCGAAATTGCCAAAGTTTGGAGGTCATAGTATGATATCAAGATTTTTTAAAATGCTGCTGTAAACTGGAATTGCTGCGCCGATGCTATCTCCGTAGATATGTTATATCATTTCCCACAAGTAATGCTACAATAGAAATCTTAGAGAAACTGAATTGCGTTTTTAATTTTCTAGCTACAGTTGCATTATTTGTGACAAGTGGTATTAAGAGCGACTTATAACGTTCTCGTATAAAAAAATACCTAATCTGCGTTCAGCAGCGCTCATCTGCCTGGATCGGTGGTTAAAATACAATCATAAAAAGTCAAAATAATGCAAATTAATCAAGCTCTCCACACCGCACTACTCGTTTCAAATCTCGAAAAATCAGAAAAATTTTACAGCCAAGTATTAGGACTGAAAAAAATCGATCGCGAATTGAAATTTCCTGGTGTTTGGTATCAAGTTGGCAATTTCCAGATCCACCTAATTTTAGCTGCGACAATTATACCAGATGCCGTAGATCATGAGAAATTGGGGCGCAATCGACATCTAGCGTTTGCTGTGGCTAACTTAGAGGCAGCCAAAGAGCAATTAATCGCTCACAATTGCCCGGTACAAATGAGCGCGTCAGGTCGATCGGCATTATTTACCCAAGATCCCGACGGGAATATCATTGAACTCAGTGAGTAACAGATGAAAATCATCGCCTATTCATACACAGAACCGCTGTTAGAACCTGCACCTGCGGCTGAAATTTGGGGCCAGGAGGTCGATCGCACCTATCAAGACTTAGGAGGGCGCCAGCAACTCCAGCAACTCCTAAAAGACTGCCAAATAGAACCAGTCAAATACCTGCTAATTCAGCGTTTTGAAGAACTAGGCGACACAGTACAGCAAGTGTGCGCCCACCTCGAACAACTCGAAAACCTCGGCATCCAACTCATTGTCACAGACGAAAAAAAAACAGAAAACAGAGCAAACTTGCTCAAACTTCTAGCAGAAATCCAACGCAGCCAACACAGCCGCAGCATTCGCAAAGGACACGCCCGCAACCGCATCAAATCCCTTCCCCCACCCGGAAAAGCCCCCTACGGCTATCGGCGCGGCAAAGATAAATATGCGATCGACAAAACCGCTTCCCCCGCCGTCAAAGACTTTTTTGAACACTTCCTCATCTACGGTTCCCTGCGCGGTTCCGTGCGCCATTTAGCCAAGAAATACAACAAAAAAATCTCCGTCAGCACAGGCCGCCGCTGGCTGACAAATCCCGCCTACCGAGGCGATTTGGAATATCAAAACGGTCAAGTAATTTCTAACACCCACGTCCCGATTATTTCCAGGGAAGAAGCCGCCCAAGTAGACAGATTGCTGCGGCGCAACCGTAGCCTTGCTCCCCGCAGCGCCAGCGCCCCGCGTTCCCTCGCAGGATTAGCAATTTGCGCCCAGTGCAAATCGCCCATGACAGTTGCCAAAGTCACAGCCTACCGCAAAGACAAAGAATACCTTTATTTGCGACCGATTAACTGTCAGTCGCAGCCTAAATGTAGCAGTATTTCCTACGAAGAAGTATTGCAATTAACCATAGCAAAAATTTGCCGGGATTTGCCCGAGGCAGTCGCCCGGTTGGAAATGCCGGACATGAATGGAATCAAAGCAAGAATTGCCGGGGCAATCGTAGCGAAACAAGAAATCCTAGAGCAACTTCCCGCCCTGATTGCTAGCGGGATGTTAGACACAGAAACGGCTGATTTGAGAGCCTACAAAATCCGCACAGAAATTGCCGAACTGCAAAGCAAATTAGCGCAACTGCCACCTGTAAATTTGCGAGAAACCGCTCAAACTGTTTCTCTTCCCCAATTTTGGCTCGACTTGTCGGAATCAGAACGCAGGTTTTATTTCCGAGAGTTTATCGATCGCATTGAGATTGTCCGGGAAAATAAAAATTGGCAACTGCAAATAATCTTCATTTTTTAACCGCAAATATCAACAGATGAACGCAGATGTAGGCGAAACGCCTACATCTGCGTTCATCTGCGGTTCCCAAAAATATTCCTAGATTGATCTGAAATCGCTAGCGGTGAGAGTATTCGCAGCAACCCCGTTCAACTTCGCCAACAACTGATTGCTACCAGTCACACTAATCAAAGTTTGGTTGTTGCTCGAAGTAATACTCAGTTGATTGAAACTCAAACCGGAATTTAGCCCAATTAAGTCCTCGCCTTGGCGGAAATCGGTAATAATGTCGCTACCCACACTTGGAGTTAGGAAGAATACATCACTTCCCGAACCGCCAGTCAAAGTGTCGTCTCCAACATCGCCGCTGAGGAAATCGGAACCAGCACCGCCGTTGAGCATATCGTTGCCTTTGCCGCCGTAGATGGTATCGTTACCGCTGTCGCCGCAGATCGCATCATTTTCATTGTTACCAAAAAGCAAATCGTTACCGTCGCCGCCATCGAGACTGTCGTTGTCTTTGCCTCCGTAAAGCGTGTCATTTCCCAGTTGACCAAACAGCAAGTCTGCACCTTCATTGCCAAATACAATATCGCTGCCGTTGCCAGCATTAATTGTGTCATTTCCTAAGTTGCCTAACAGATAGTCGTCGCCATCTTCACCGAGCAAAATATCGTCATCTTTGCCACCAAAAATGGTGTCGTTTCCCATACCGCCGGCCACAGTATCTTTGCCGAAATCTCCCCTCAAAAAGTCGTCGTCCTCGCCGCCAATAACAGTGTCATTATCTTTGCCACCGTAGATGGTATCGTTACCAGCGCCACCTTGGATGAAATCAGTACCTTCATTGCCGAAAAGTAAGTCGTTATCGGCGCCGCCGTCAATGTTGTCATTACCGCCCATCCCGTAGAGAGTGTCGTTGCCGGCAATTCCGTTAATCGACTCGTTGATGGCGCGGCCCATGATTAAATCGTTACCGTTACCGCCGTTGAGAGTTTGTTCGACGGGGTTGGAAGTAATGGTAGCAGAATTGAGTTCGGGGGCGCTCAAGCCATTAAACAGGCAATCGTCTGTGCCCGGTATGGGTGTGGGGGTCGGAGTCGGTGCGGGTGTGGGTGTCGGCGCAGGTGTAGGTGTGGGTGTGGGTGTCGGCGCAGGCGTGGGAGTTGGAATCGGTGTGGGAGTTGGAGTTGGAGTCGGAATCGGTGTGGGAGTTGGAATCGGTGTGGGAGTTGGAGTTGGAGTCGGTGTGGGAGTTGGAGTTGGTGTGGGAGTTGGAGTTGGAGTTGGCGTGACTGTAGTGGTGAATTCAAAAGCGCCGATATCCACAATCGCACTTCCATTATTATCACCATCTTGAGGGCGGCTCACACCGCGCTGATCCGCAGCCGGCGCGCCCGCACCAGTACCGGTATCAATGGCAGGACTTCCGGCTAGCAGCGGCAGCACGAAAGCGCCGTTAATATTTTGCAAAGAACCAAGTTTCGGATCGGCGATCGTCACATTTACCGTAACATTATTGTCATTAGGATCGCCCACAGTAAATTTATCAGGAAATTGTAGATTATTTCCCCCGTCAATTAGTGCGCGTCCAGTGTGCTGACCGATTTTATAAATATTACCAGCCGTATTGCGATCGAAAATCGAATTTTTGACACTAATTGGCGACTTGTTAGGATCGTTAAAGGTAGAAATGCCTCCCGAATAGTCCCCAGCGGTATTCTTGGCAAAAGTCGAATTGACGATGTTAGTGGAAAAGGAATCTGCGTTAGCGATTACCATTCCTCCGCCCTGTTGAGCAGCGGTGTTGCCGAAAAATGTACTGTTAACAATGTTGATGTTGCTCTCTTCCCCTATCCACAAACCGCCGCCGTTATCCTCGGCTGTGTTGTTGGCAAAGGTACAGCTTGTCACAGTCAAATCGGCATTCCCCTGACGTACTGCGCCTGCCGAACCTCCGGAACCCGCTGCATTCTTGACAGCTTTGTTGTTGATAAAAGTGCTCTTTTCTAACACCATTTTATCTGGGGGATAGCCAAACAGGAAGGCTGCGCCTCCTTCTCCGGCTCCAATATTGCCGTCAAAAGTGCTGCCGCGAATAATGATGTTGCCACCGATCGCATCGTTGGTTAATTCGCTAGCGCCATCGACAAAAACTGCCCCACCAACGCCTTTCTCTGTGCGGTTGCCAGTGAATTTAGAGTTTTCGATCGTCATGCTGCCCAACAGGTTATTCACAGCCCCGCCGTAGCTGCCTTTGTTGTTGGTAAATTCGCTATCTTTGATGGTGAGAGAACCGCCGCTTTTAGTGGCGATTGCCCCGCCACCGCGTTCGGTATTATCCGCCAAAGAACCATCATTGCCGCTAAACTTGCTGTTAATTACAGTTGTGGTGCTGCGGAAACCCGTGTAAATGCCACCGCCGAAACCAGCAACATTATTATTGACTTGACAATTTTCTAAAGTTAAACTGCTGCCACCTCCAGTTTGAATGCCGCCACCAGCGCTAGTTGTCTCGTTATTCGGATCGGTTCCAGAAACTTTGCCGTTGGCAACAATCAGGTTTTTTATAGTAACATTGGTCGCGTCTTGTATGAGAATCGCTCGCGAAGTGTTGTTGCCACTGATGGTTAAATTGCTAGCATTAATTGCATCAATTGTCAAGTTTTTGTTGATGACAAGTTGACCGGAAGTCAGAGCAATTGTTTGATTGGCAAGAGTGGAGGCAAATTGAATAAGATCGCCGGCTGCCGCGGAGGCGATCGCACTTCTCAATGAACCGGCGCCGCTATCATTATTGTTGGTAACGGTAACAGTCGCTAAAGTCCCTCGGTAATCCGCCATTGTCTCTGGAGTCAAGGCACTGGCTGCTTCAATATCACCCTTGGCAAACTCCAAATTCCAGTTACCTGCGCGGCCAGTGCGATCGCTAGATGCCGCAATATCAGCGCCCGTTAACTCGCCCAGGCGATCGACAAAATTAGCCCCGTCACCCGCAGCCACATCGCAACCGTAAAGCATGATATCAGCTTCGTCGCTCAGCGCATTTCGCCACCCTTGCAACTGGCTGGAATATTGCGGCAAACTATCCGCATTCAACGTCGCAGAACCGAGCTGCAAGCTGCCAGAATTGCCGTGAGAAAAAATATGAATCTGGTCTACAGTTCCCCCCGCAACAGCGATTGTTTGCAGTTTCGCAGTAATTTGCTCGACTCCGTTGCCATTTTTATCTAAAATAATGACTTCTGCACCCGGAACCACGCCCCCCGCCAGAGTTTGATAGTCATCTAAGTCGGATTCAATAAAGACAATAGATTTAGAACGAGAATTTTTGAGAACAGATTGTGTATCAATACTGGCAAAATTTGAACTCATTTCGCATACCCTATGAGAATGTTTGCTATTTGCTGGTAGATTCACCTTGAAAGCAGAAGGCTATATATGCTGAAACACACCGCCCTCACAAAAAGAAACGTCATAAATCTGGGTATTTAAGTTAAGGAGAAAAATTGGTGTTTCTCCTTAACTTAAATCCGACAATTGGATCGGAGAACAATTTGTAGTATGCGGGAATTGCTTTTATTTCAATCAACCGCAGAGGATGTAATGTAAATCCAGAAAAGAGATACTGCGGTTGCGAATTCCAGAGGAATTCTAGCTATTGCACCCTATATTCCAATACGGTTGACTTAACGCTTTTTGTCATTGCCAGCACAAGAGCGTGGCAATCTCCGTGACTATGACACTTCTCGATTAAATCAGGTACGAGCTGAGCAAGTATCTTATTAAGTGAACAGTATTGCCCTATATTCGTCTTACCTATAACCAGAAAATCTGCACTCCTGCTTGGTCAATCTAGTCTGTTTGCCCGATCGCCCAAAAATCCCAAAAATCCGAAATTTAGTTGATGAGAAAGCTTGTTTGATTCGGGCGGTGCTTGTGGCGCACCTACCCGATGTTCCGCCCGCAGTAAGGTGCTTGTGGCGCACCCTACCCGAGGCAATTAGATTGTTACCTGAGTGAAATCGCTAGCGCTGAGAGTACCGGGCATACCGTTAAGCTTCGCTAACAATTGATTGCTGCCAGTCACGCTAATCAAAGTTTGATTATTGCTAGACGTAATGCTGAGTTGATTGAAACTCAAACCAGGAGCCAAGCCAATTAAATCCTCGCCCTTGCGGAAATCAGTAATGATGTCGCTACCAGCACTTTTAGTGAGGACAAATACATCACTTCCCGAACCGCCGGTCAAAGTGTCATCCCCCACATCGCCGAACAAGTAATCGCTGCCAGCATTACCGAATAGAGTATCATTGCCTTTGCCGCCGTACAGCGTATCGTTACCGTTGTAACCTTCTAGCAAATCGTTTTCGTTGTTGCCGAATAGCAAATCATTGCCATCGCCACCACCGATAATGTCGTTATCTTTACCGCCATAAAGTGTGTCATTTCCAGCTTTGCCAAAAATTAGGTCTGCACCTTCATTGCCGAAGGCAATATCATTGCCATTTCCAGCATTAATTGTGTCATTTCCTAAGTTCCCTAAAAGGTAATCGTCGCCATCTTCGCCCAGCAAGATATCGTCATATTTGCCACCGAAAATAGTGTCGTTATCGAGGCCGCCGGCCACAGTATCTTTGCCGAAATCTCCCCTCAAAAAGTCGTTACCGTCTCCGCCAACAACGGTATCGTTATCTTTGCCACCGTAGACGGTATCGTTGCCGGCACCACCTTGGATGAAATCAGTACCTTCATTACCAAAGAGGGAATCGTTACCGGCCCCGCCATCGATGTTGTCGTTGCCGGCCATTCCGTACAGCGTGTCATTGTCGCCAAGTCCGTTAATTGACTCGTTGATGCTATTGCCGATGATGAAATCGGGGCCTTCATTGCCGTTGATCGTCTGTTGGGTGGGATTGGGGGTAACGCTGCCGAGGTTGAGTTCTGAGGCAGGAAGCGGTTCGACGATCGCATTATCTGTTCCCGGAGTCGGAGTCGGCGCTGGCGTCGGAGTCGGCGCCGGAGTCGGTGTGGGAGTTGGAGTCGGCGCGGGCGTCGGAGTTGGCGCCGGAGTCGGTGTGGGAGTTGGAGTCGGCACGACTGCACTGCTGAACTCAAAAGAGCCGCTGTCAAAAATCGCCCCGGGAATGGTATCGCCGTCTTGAGGGCGAGTCAATCCTCGCTGATCCGTCGCCAGCCCGCTGTCAACGCCTTTATCAATGGCTGGACTTCCTACCAGCAGGGGTCTGACGAAAGCGCCGTTGATGTTTTGCAGGGGGCCAAGTAAGGGATCTGCAACGGTCACACTTGCCGTCGCCTTCGTATCGCTGCCAGTCACCGGCCACTGAAAATTTCCTCCTTGGTCGGTGTATTCAGCGTTGGTGTGTTGCTGAATTCCCCAAGGGTTTCCTCCGTTAGCCGCTGTATTGTTGGCAAAAATTGTGTTTTTGAGGCTGACATTATTGGCATCGGCCAAGATACCTCCACCAACCCAGCCGGCAGAATTATCGGCGATCGTCGTGTTGACAATAGTTGTGGGTGCACCAAGAGCCATTCCACCGCCGAGTTTGTTGTAATCACCAGCAGCAAACGCCGTGGAGTTGCCAGAAAACGTACTGTTAGTAATCGTCGCAGGGGCATTTCGCATCCACAGGCCGCCACCTTGATTATCGGCTTTGTTGCCAGCAAAGGTG
>JAYUGZ010000330.1:0-11902 GCA_043767465.1 Cyanobacteriota bacterium | reverse complement strand
AATTAGGACAATGGGGAATCTCTATTGTCATATCACACTATGGTAAACACTTCTCTCTAATAGTAACTTACTCGATCCTTTCCTTCAGGGCACTACCTAGCAGTTTTTCCCGCGAGGGTTTCTGCGGGAATTTGGTTGAGTTGATCGATCGCACTTTGCCAATTTCCACTTGCTTTTTGCCTATCTGCCGCAGTTTTTGATTGCTGATACTGCTGTTTCGCCGCGTTGAGAGTTTGTTCGACTTGATTTAACTCAGTAAAAGCATTTTTTTGCTGGAATATTTGAGCATCCATCCGCCCGATATTTGTGCGGGCGGCTTGAAATTCATCGACTGTAAACCGCCAAGTGCAACCGGCAAAAGAGCAATAAGTTTGTGGATAGTAACCGAGGAACCAAATTGGCAAAGCATCGAGGTGTTTTTGCGCTTGTTTTACTTTCGTGTCGCCATATTCAAAATCGGCCGCAGCAGTGGCTTTATTGATCAGTTGATCAGATTGTTCCACAAGGGCGATCGCCTGACGGTAATTGTAATCCATACTGATAAAGCTCGGCAGCAGCAATATCGGCATAGTTTTCGCCACTGGCCAGCGAATCATCGGAAAAGGTAGGTTAATCACCCAAATTATCCCCGCTGCACCGCCCAGCAAACAGCCCGCAAAGATGATTTTATCAAACAATCCGGGCGCGCGGTTGGCTTTGACAGCAGCTTTGAGAGTTTCTTCGCTGAATTTGGGAAATTCGTCTTTGAAGGTATCGCGGATTTCTTCTCTGGATGCGAAAGTGCCGTCTTGCGATCGCAATTTCTCCAGCCGCTTCATCACCATCGGCTGGTACACTTTACCCGCGATACCTTCCGCCGCCGCGCACTTGTCAACTTCCGCCTGCAAAATGTCAAAAGCTCGATCGGTAAGACGCCCCATAAAACTCACCTATGCCATTTTAATTATTCTACAGGCTGCTCTACAAAATAATTGTTAAAATATATAAAGCCAAAATCAAATAATCCAAATTAACTTCATGCCAACTGCTTTAATCACCGGTGCTTCTGGCGGAATAGGTGCAGCCTTTGCCGCCGAATTAGCCCAACGCCAGCACAATCTCATCTTGGTAGCTCGTTCGGAAGCCAAATTGCAGCAGCTAGCTGCTCAACTGCAACAGGAATTCAATATTTTAGTCGAAATTATCGTTCAAGATTTGACCGCGCCAGGAGCCACAAATGCTGTGTTTGAGGCGGTTTCCCAAAAAGGTTGGACGGTGGATTTGTTGGTAAACAATGCGGGTTTTGGCGATTACGGTGCTTTTGCCGATCGCCCGCTGGCCAAACAAGTAGAAATTCTGCAACTAAATATTGTAGCATTAGTAGAACTCTCCCACTTATTTTTGTCGGGAATGCGCGAAAGGCGATCGGGAAGTATCATCAATGTTGGGAGTATCGCAGCTTTTCAGCCGATGCCGTATTTATCAATTTACGCAGCAACTAAAGCCTTTGTGTTGAGTTTCAGCGAAGCACTTTGGGCGGAAAACAAAGATTTAGGAATTCGCGTTTTAGCACTTTGTCCGGGCCCAACAGAATCCGACTTTTTCAAAGCAGCAGAATTCCCCGAAGCTTTGGCATCTAGCAGCGGACAAAAACTCGTTTCTGCTGATGAAGTTGTGCGAGATGCACTCAAAGCTTTAGACAAAAATCAGTCTAATGTTGTGACTGGCGGATTCCCCAATCCAATCATCGTAAATATGCCCCGATTTATGCCGCGAGCACTTTTGGTGAATTCGATAGAAAAGCTGTTTCGGAGTAAAGTGTAGTAACTCAACGAGGGGGCGAGAAACCGGGTTTTTCCGCAATAATTCGTTGTCACCTTAAATCTCGTAAAAAACCCGGTTTCTGGGAACTCAACGAGATTGCGAAAATTACAAATATCGAGTTAATTGCACTCGATAGCGTTCTTTTTTAGTTACCATAACTTCCCCAATTTCCAATCTTCCCTTGCCACTAACAGCGATCAAATCTCCTGATTTAACGTGATAACTAGATTGGGTGATATCTTTCCAGTTAACTCGCACGTCGCCTCTGTCAATAAATTCAACCATTTTGCTGCGAGACATGGCAAATCCGGCCGAAGCAACAGCATCCAATCTCATCGATGCTTCAACGGTGGTCATTTCTTTCTTTTTCGGTTCTCTAATTTTTAGTTCGCTTAACTCAATGCGCCGAGTTTTCACTGGAACCGATCGCACTTGCTGCAAACTCATCTCCAGATACTCTACCATTTCGGGCATCACAATCGCCTGCGCGCCGCGTTCGCCCAACACAATGATATCGCCGGTTTTCTCGCGAACAATTCCCGTACCCAGCATCGCGCCTAAGAAGTCGCGGTGGCTGGCGGTGTCGAACAAGAAATTGCCGGCGATTTCTATCGCAGCAATGCTAACACTCGCAGAGTCGATCGGGATTTCCGATCGGGCGATCGCAATTCTTTGTCTTTCACCCTGGGGATAGCCGCCCCAAGCCACTAATTCCACATCAGTTAAGCGCTTAAATACCGTCAGAGTATCTGCCAATTCCGGTGGCGACAGAAAATCGGTCATAGTAACTTCCCAAGTTTTAATTGCTTGTTCAGCTTGATCAAGCGCCCGCGCTACAGATTCGCGATTTTCGATGCCTTTTAACAGTTCTTCTTTTTGCAACATCAGTCAATTTTAGATTCTAATTTGAAATTGCCCAACCTTGATGTAACTCAAAATTCTACTTCTTTAACAGTCGCACTACTCTAATTATAGTCTAAGATTGTCAAATAAGGATATGATGATTTTTGTTGCTGGGAAAGCTGATATGACAAACATAATTATTGTACCAAATATATGAAGTCTTCGAGTTTAAGCAAGGTTAATATTTCGACGCGGTTTCTGTCTCGCGAATCAGCCGAACCGTTGAAACAAGTGCTACAGGATAAAACCCTTGTACCCGAGGAAGCAGCGGCATTACTAGCAGCAGACGAACAGCGCGCCATTCCTGCTATTAGCAAAAATGCAGCGTTGATCCAGGAAATTCAGCATCGGGTGCAAAGCTTGCCATCTTTCCATTCTCTGGTACAGGGCGATAGCCGAAACTTGACACATATTCCCGATGAAAGCGTGCATCTGGTAGTCACATCACCCCCGTACTGGAATTTAAAAGCATATCTCAAAAACCCAAACCAGCTTGGGGAAATAGCAGACTACGAACAGTTTGTGCAAGAGCTCGATCGAGTATGGCAGCAAATATGGCGCGTTTTAGTCCCCGGCGGACGGCTGGTGATTGTGGTGGGCGATGTCTGTGTGGCGCGCCGGCGTTTTGGCAGACACATGGTATTTCCCCTGCACGCCAGCATTCAGGAACACTGCCGCCATTTAGGATTTGACAACCTCGCACCGATTATCTGGTACAAAATCGCCAATGCTTCCCTAGAAGCAGCAGGAAACGGCACCAGTTTTCTCGGCAAACCTTACGAGCCCGGAGGTGTCATCAAAAACGACATAGAGTTTATCCTGATGCAGCGCAAACCGGGCGGCTACCGCAGTCCCACCCTCACAGCACGAGTATTGTCCGTGATACCGGAAACTCTGCACCGACAGTGGTTTCAACAAATTTGGCAGGATATCAAAGGCGCTTCCACCAAGCAACACCCCGCCCCGTATCCTTTGGAACTAGCAGAAAGGCTGGTGCGGATGTTTTCCTTTGCGGGGGACACGGTACTCGACCCATTTATGGGGACAGGAACAACCTGCGTCGCCGCCGCCAATTGGGGGCGCAACAGTATCGGGGTAGATGTTGAGCCAAATTACCATCACCTAGCGCTGAAACGAATGCAAGAAACCTATGGCTTGCGCGTAGTCTATGACGGATTGATGGCGGAGGTTGCCGAATGACGGGACAGTCGCCCATCGCCGATGATGTATTCCGGGAAGCTGTGCAGGGTTTCTGGGATACCCGCATCGCCCAAGCACAAGCCCAAGTGCTAGCAGGCAAAGTAGATCGAGGCAATCGCAGCGCGGTGACAGGAGGCAAGCAGATGGACGGTTTCATCCTCACCCTGACGAATTTCCTGCTGGCTGCGGGTGTGCCCCAAAACCACATCCACGTAAAAAAAAGCCTAACTGTCATACCGGGCTTTTTTCGGCCGACGAAGATGTATGATTTTCTGGTGGTAGACCCTGAAAAGCGACAACTCAAGGTAGTTATCGAGTTGAAAAGTCAGGTTGGCAGCTTTGGCAATAACTTCAACAACCGCACAGAAGAAGCGATGGGGGCTGCTCTCGACATCTGGACAGCTTACCGGGAAGGGGTGTTTGGCGAAGCACCTCCGCCACCGTGGTTGGGATATCTGTTTGTTTTAGAAGACAGTCCTGCTTCGCGCGCATCGGTGCAGGTTGCCGAACCGCATTTCGCAGTTTTGCCGGAGTTTAGAGGGACAAGCTATGCTCAACGCTACGAACTTTTTTGTCAGAAGATGGTGCGAGAAAGGCATTTCACGGCTGCTTGCTTTTTAGTGACAAATCGCGAACAGGCTGCACAAAATCCCAACTATACGGAGCCATGTTCAGACTTGTCTGCTGCCAATTTTTTGCAGCAGCTTATCCGGCACGCGCTTTAGAGTAGGTAACAGATTTTCGAGAGCCGCAACAGCACGATAAAATATTTTCTCAGTTATAAAATATCAGTTAAATCCAACACAAAACCTGGCAATACTTCTTCACCTGACAGAGTTGCAGGTGCATCTAAAATTTCTACTTCTCTACCTGGACGGGAGATTTCTACTTTCCGATTTTTGCGATCGAGCAACCAGCCCAAACGAGCTCCATTTTTCATGTACAATCTCATTTTAGCGCGCAATTTTTCTAGGGAATCTGTGGGCGAGCGCAATTCCACCACAAAATCGGGACAAATTGGTGCAAATTTTTCTTTCTCTTCGGGAGTTAAAGCATCCCATCTGTCGCGTCGAATCCAAGCAGCATCAGGAGAAATATCTGCACCGTCGGGTAGTTTAAATCCAGTTGAAGAATCAAACGCAATTCCTAAATGCTTATTTTGACGGCTCCAACCTTGGAGTTGAAAACTCAACTCTGCATTTCGTCTGCCAGTCTCACTACTCGCAGGCGGCATAATAATTAATTCTCCCATTGCACTGCGTTCAAATCTTAAATCCCGGTTTTCTTGACACAACTGAAAAAACTGTTCGTCTGTCAATTCAATTGTTAATTCTAGGGGATAAGATAAGGCGATCGTTTGAACTTCCATCGGTTTCTCCAAATATCAAGTGTGACGAGGTATTCGGGTAATAAAATCTGCATCCAAGTCAATATTAGATTTTATTGGAAAATACTAACTTGGAATTTTAACCGCAGATGTAGGCAGATGTACGCAAATGAACGCAGATGGGAATTAAGTCTCTGTATAGCCTTGCATATTTTCGGGTTCAAACTGCTTCAAAATATTAGCTGCTTGATTGGTTAAAGCGTCATTACCTTTAACTGCAATCAAAAAATTGCCGGCATTCAAACGGTTGCGGTAGGGTAAAGCATCGCCGCTACCAAAAGCCATTCCTCCCGCGCCGCCCACAAAAACGCTGCCCATCCCCCCCGCGATCGCACCTAGCAATCCGCCGATCGCGTGATCGCCAATTTCGCCCGCCCAAGCAAAAGTCTTCAACTCAGTCATCAAGCTGAAAGTAACGCCGGCAATGAAGCCAAACGGTATCAGCCAAACAGACATGAGTTTCGCTTGTTTCTTTGCTTGCTGGTTGGGATCGATCAAGCCAAATTCATCAGCAGTTTTGTAGCCGCGGCCTAAAATGCTTACTTGCTTCATCGGCAAGCCTTCTTTTTCGAGGGCGCAATAGGCAGC
Source organism: Cyanobacteriota bacterium (assembly GCA_043767465.1). Lineage (GTDB taxonomy): Bacteria > Cyanobacteriota > Cyanobacteriia > Cyanobacteriales > Microcoleaceae > Microcoleus. The sequence continues at coordinate 6,021 of JAYUGZ010000330.1, read as the reverse complement.
TTCGGCTTGCATTCGATCGGGCAGTACGGCGATAAGATAATTCATTGAGAATAATTCCTGATAGTTAGGTTTCAATACCCGGAATTCATTATAACTTGAAAAGACTTGCTAGCTAAGCAATTGGGCGTTTTTGGGACGATCGCTCGCATTCGATCGCGCGCCAACCTAAAATATTTCAAGCAAAAACGCCCTAGCTTGACCGAATACAGATACAATTCAAACTGCACAAAGGCCAGTTTGAGCTGAGCTGTTAGATACGGCTCTAAGTCATAAGTCTCAACTCGCTCGCTCGCCAAAGCGAGGCCTATTTTTACTATTGCACTCAATTGCTTGCTATGCCTAAAGTTCTAGTATCCGATCCGATCGACCAAGCCGGAATTGACATCCTGTCCCAAGTCGCGCAAGTTGACGTAAACACAGGACTCTCAGCCGAAGAGCTGGTGAAAATTATCCCAGATTACGACGCTTTAATGATCCGTTCTGGCACCCAAGTTACCAAAGAAATCATTGAAGCCGGAAATCTACTCAAAATCATCGGTAGAGCCGGCGTCGGCGTAGATAATGTCGATGTACCCGCCGCTACCCGCAAAGGAATTGTAGTCGTCAACTCCCCCGAAGGCAACACGATCGCAGCAGCCGAACACGCGATCGCCATGATGCTCTCGATGTCCCGCCACATCCCCGAAGCCAACGCCTCCGTCAAAAGCGGTAAATGGGAACGCAACCGCTTCATTGGCGTAGAAGTCTACAAAAAAACCCTCGGTATCGTCGGTTTGGGCAAAATTGGCTCCCACCTCGCCGCCGCAGCTAAAGCAATGGGCATGAAACTGCTCGCTTACGATCCCTTCATCTCCACCGAAAGAGCCGAACAGTTGGGCTGCCGCTTGGTAGAGCTCGAACTGTTGATGCGCGAATCCGACTACATTACCCTGCACATCCCCAAAACCCCCGAAACCCTGCACCTAATCAATGCTGAGGTGCTGTCGAAGATGAAGCCCACGGCCCGCATTATTAATTGCGCTAGAGGTGGCATCATCGACGAAGCAGCCCTCGCAGAAGCGATCAAATCAGGCAAGATTGCCGGTGCAGCTATAGACGTTTACGAAAATGAGCCGCTGGAAGCTGATTCCCCGCTGCGGAATGTCGGCCAAAATATCGTGCTCACGCCTCACTTGGGTGCTTCTACGGCTGAAGCTCAGGTGAATGTGGCGATCGACGTTGCTGAACAAATTCGCGATGTGCTGTTGGGGCTGCCGGCGCGATCGGCTGTTAACATCCCAGGAATTTACCCAGACTCGATCGAAAAACTCAAACCCTACCTGCAACTAGCCGAAACCCTAGGCAACCTCGTCAGCCAGCTAGCCGGAGGCCGAGTCGATTACCTGAATGTCCAACTCCAAGGCGAATTGGCCAGCAACCAAAGCCAGCCCGTAGTCGTCGCCTCCCTCAAAGGCCTGCTCTCCCAAGCCCTGCGAGAGCGCGTTAACTACGTCAACGCCAGCATTGAAGCCAAAGAACGCGGAATTCGCGTCGTTGAAACCAGAGATGCCTCCATTCGCGACTACACCGGCTCTCTGCGCCTCTCGGCCAAGGGAACTCTCGGCGAACACACCGTGACAGGTGCAGTCCTCGGCGAAAGCGAAATTCGGATTACTAGCGTTGACGATTTCCCAGTTAACGTTTCCCCGACTCACCATATGCTGTTTACTCTGCACCGCGATATGCCGGGGATTATTGGCAAAATTGGTTCCCAATTGGGCAGTTTTAATGTCAATATTGCCAGTATGCAAGTGGGCCGTAAAATTGTCCGAGGCGATGCGGTGATGGTTTTGAGCCTCGATGACCCTCTACCAGAGGGGATACTGGCCGAGATCATCAAAGTTCCCGGGATTCGGGATGCTTACACGGTGAATCTTTAAAGGATTTTAGATTTTAGGTTCAGCCAATCTAAAATCTAAAATCGTTACACGGTGAATCTTTAAAGGATTTTAATTTTTTAGGTTCAGCCAATCTAAAATCTAAAATCTAAAATCTTTACACGGTAACTATTTGAAGGATTTTGGAGTTGAGATTTTGGATGCAAGGACTGATAATTGGTAATGGGTAATTAGTCATTGGTAATTGGCAAGAAAGCTGAAATTTTTCTATTAGTCAATCCTCATTCTTCACTCCCCAGTTGCCCCTGCTCCAGTTCCCCTCCCCCAATCTAAAATCTAAAATCTAAAATCTAAAAAAATGGCACATAGCTGGTGGGAAATTAGAATTCTTTGCGATCCGGCGCTGGAAGATATCATCTTTTGGCGTCTGGAACAATTTAACTGTCGCGGAACTGCCACTGAGATTAAAAACAATTCCTGCCTGATGTCGGCTTATTTGCCCGAAGAACAGGCAGGATTGCTGGATTTGGCCGCCCTGTCTCTGTGGCTGCGCCAAGATGCTCTGTGTGGAGGTTTGCCCTTACCTGCTATGCAGTGGAATTTGATTGAAGATGAGGACTGGGGCAGCACTTGGAAGCAGCACTGGCAGCCTCAAGAAGTGGGTGATCGCTTTTTAATTAATCCGGCTTGGCTCCCCATACCGACTGATACCGATCGCGTAATTTTGCGTTTAGATCCCGGTGTCGCTTTCGGTACGGGTGCTCACGCTACCACTCAACTCTGTCTGGAGTCGCTGGAAATGCGCCTCGGTTTTGACGACAAAAAATATGTACTTGCCGATATTGGCTGCGGATCGGGTATTTTGTCGATCGGCGCGGTGTTGCTGGGCGCGACAAAGGTTTATGCTTTGGATACAGACCCCTTGGCAGTGCGATCGACAATCAGCAACAGACAGCTCAACCGCATTAAACCGCAGCAGTTGGTTTCAGAGCTCGGAAGTATCGATCGCCTGATCGAAATGATCGGCGGCCCGATCGACGGTTTGATGTGCAACATTTTAGCAGAAGTAATCATTGATTTGATACCGCAGTTCACCGCCATTAGCAAGCCGACGACTTGGGCAGTTCTCAGCGGCATTTTGCTCGAACAAGCTAAACCAATTGCAGACACTCTCGAACAGCACGGCTGGATTGTCGCTACTTTGTGGAAGCGCCAAGATTGGTGCTGTTTCAATATTCGGCGCAGTTAATAATTAGGAATTGGCAAGGTTTGTAGTAAGGACTTTAGTCCTTATTCAAACCGGAATCGAGGACTTTAGTCCTCACTAAAAACCTATTTTATCGTGGTCTACCGACAGCAGATGATATTAGAGAACGAAGGTAAAAAGAGACAGAGCCGATTAAGTAAAAACCATTCACCAAAATCAACAATCCTTTCCCAACATAAGAGTTAACAAAACCAAAAACCCGGTAAGTTGACAGCATCACCAACAACATTTCGATCGCAGAAACAATTGATCCGTAGTGATTCCTATCCCAATAAGAAATCGGACTGATAAAACGGTAATTGCTGAACGGAAAAAAGTGCCGGTGAGCATCATCATTGTGAACTGGCAAATCTCCCAAACAGTGCAAAATCATACTCAGAAACAGAATTTGCACATTTTGCCAACCTAAATAATAAGCAATTAACCAACCAATCACCGCCAGAGGGATAGAATGAAACAGAGCCACAATATTTTGTACAACAGGCTCATAATATGCTTTTGACCAGATTTTAGCTTCCGGCAAGCGAGCAATGTACTTCGCCCAAAAGTAAAATAAAAATATCGGGATATCCGGTAAGATTCCGCCGATCGCAATAATCAGATTAAATTGCGGCAGTTGCGGTTTACCCAGAATAGCCAGATTGATAATCGCGTGACTGGGAGTTTTCATAGGTAGGGTGCGTCAGCTACGACTATTTTGTTGATAATGTATCAGATATTGGCTGACGCACCAAGCCTGTGAGATAATCGGCGGTGGTTACAAGTGAGGTTGCAGTCGTGAGATCAACTGCGGTGCTTGCAATACTCCCTCAATGCGATCGACCTCAACACCATTCTTAAACAGCACCAAAGTCGGCAAAGCATAAATGTGATGCTGCGAAGCCAACTGCTCGTACTTATCGGTATCAATTTTAACCACCATGAGCTGCTCCTTAGTTTGAGCGCTCACCTCCTCTAAAATCGGTACCATCACCTGACAAGGCCCGCACCAAGTAGCGTAAAAATCTACCAACACGGGTAAATCGGAGCTCGATAGCAACTCCTCAAAACTGCTGAACTGTTTTTGAACTGCCATAAGACAAAATAATTTTTTTGGTTCTGGCTCGATTTTAGTGCAAAATTCTGAGCGTAGATTACAAGGATACAATTATGGAATTATTGCCAGAGACATATCAGCGACTGCGGGGTCAAGTTGCAGTTGTCACCGGTGCATCGCGGGGAATCGGCCGCGCGATCGCCTTAAGTTTAGCAGCAGAAGGCGCTAAAGTCGCCGTCAACTATGCCAGTTCTAGCGCGGCTGCTGATGAAGCCGTAGCAGAAATAGTCGCCGCTGGTGGCGAAGCTATCGCCCTTGCAGCAGATGTCTCCAAAACTGACCAAGTAGATTTACTCATCAGTAAAGTCATGGAAACATGGGGACGGATTGACATTTTGGTGAACAATGCCGGCATCACCCGCGATACTTTGATGCTGCGGATGAAACTAGAAGATTGGCAAGCCGTGATTGATTTGAATCTCACCGGCGTATTTTTGTGTACAAAAGCTGCCAGCAAAATCATGTTGAAGCAGCGCAGCGGCCGAATTATTAATATTGCTTCGGTTGCTGGACAAATGGGAAATCCTGGACAAGCTAATTACAGTGCGGCAAAAGCTGGAGTAATTGGATTTACTAAAACTGTGGCGAAGGAATTGGCAAGTCGTGCGATTACTGTAAATGCGGTTGCACCGGGTTTTATCACCACAGATATGACAAAAGATGTCAAATCTGACGAGATTTTGAAGTACATTCCCCTGGGAAGATACGGCGAAGTTGACGAAGTTGCCGGGATGGTGAAGTTTTTGGCGGCGGATGCGGCGGCGGCTTATGTTACCGGGCAGGTTTTTAATGTCGATGGGGGCATGGTGATGGCTTAGATTGGGGGATTTTTTTTAACCGCAGATATTGCACAGGCAAGATGCCTGTGCCACGATAAACGCGGATATTTGCGGTTAATAATTACTTTAAGGCTGCACGCAACTGACTGAGGACTTTTTTGTATTTGGCAATGCGTTGAAAATCTGCCTCTGTCGGATTGGCGATGCGACGCAGATCGAGGTTGTGAGTAACATCAGCGATTTTGACTCGCAAGGCGATCGGGTTGGCAATAACACGCTCTAAATAAGCTGCATAAGCTTCTCCTTCTATTTTGGTAATCGCTGCGATCGCCTTTACGATAACTTCCGGAAAACCTTCGCTTGTGAGTTGCTCCAATGTCAGTTCGGAATCTTCCACCGCATCGTGGAGGACTGCTACGATTTTCTCTTCGATAGAATTGACATTTTCCATCACAAATAGCGGATGAGCGAGATAGGGTTTGCCTGCCTTATCGATCTGCCCTTCATGAGCTTTTGCGGCGATCGCGATCGCTGTTTGCAATAATGATTCGTACTCGAAATTCGTATTTGACAGCATAAATATTTTACCAGTTTTTCCGAATCCAATTCCGCAGCGCAGCATAAAAAGCAGCTAACTTATTTACCAATCTTTGCCAAATAGATTTTTTTCTTACCTCGGAAATCTCCTCGATTTCCACGGGTAACGGCGGCATTCCGACAACTTCGTAAAGCGGATATTCGCCGCTTTTTCCTGGAATTTTAACTGATACGCATTGATTGACGATCGCCAAATCCTTCACTTCCTGATAAGTCTCCTCGGAAATCAGCAAACTTGTTCCCACTTGCTTGTTCGCAGATTCAATCCTGCTGGCAAAATTTACCGCATCCCCGATCGCCGTTACCGACTGATTTTTCTGCGCCCCCAGATTCCCCACAACCACCAAACCGCAGTGAATCCCAATCCCAATCCGCAATCGGTGACGGTATAAAGTCTCAAAATAG